>DATARI010000076.1:0-19241 GCA_036264255.1 Acidimicrobiales bacterium
AGGGGGTCCCACAGCCGGACGTTGGCCAACGTGTCGGCGTTGGCGGTCAGCTGGGCGGCAGTCAGGGTCGAAGTGGCCGGGTAGTTGGTATTGGTCACCGCGTTGAGCCCGAACGCCGAGCGGGTGGCGTTGATGTTCCGCTGGATGTACGGGCGCTCCAGGGTGTTCTGGGCCGGGTTCACCCGCAGCGCCTGCACGATGGCGGGATAGATGGTCCCGGCGGTCAGCGCCACCACGAACCACAGGCCGACCCCGATCACCGGCAACGCCCAACCCTGGCGGCGGATGTTGTAGATCAGCAACAGGAAGGCGGCCAGGGAAACCAGGAGCAACAGCTCGATGGCCGGGATCCGGGCGTGGACGTCGGCATAGTCGGCGCCCTTGTTGTAACCGTTCGACGACAGATCGAGGGAGAAGCGGGCCAGGTAGTACCCCGCCGCCTTCACCAGGGCGATCAGGCCGAGGATGACCGAGATGTGGGCCTTCACCGCCGGCCGGACCCGGGGCCGCGCCCCCTGCAGGCGAATCCCCCCGTTGAGGTAGTGGAAGAGCACGGTCACCAGCAAGATGACGATCAGCGCCACCAGGGCCCAGTGGACCAGGAAGAGCTCGAAGGGGAGCTTGAAGACGTAGTAGCCCACGTCCCGCCCGAACTGGGGGTCCTTGATCCCGAACGGCACCCCGTTGCGGAACAGGATCCAGTTGTTCCACTGGCCGAGGGCCTGGGACCCGACGATCAGGGCCAGCACCACCACCAGCCCGAGCCGCAGCCAGCGGACGTAGGGTCCGATGACTTCCTGGTAGCGCTTGACGAACTCATCCTCGGCGTCGAGCGACGGCCCCTTGGGCGCCAGCCGCTCGGCCACCATCAGACTGGCGAACAGCAACACCCCGAAGATGACCGCGAACGTCAGCATCAGGCCGGCCTTGATGTCGAACAGGCTGCGCCAGACCGGGTGGAGGTGCACCGACGAGAACCACAATGCGTCGGTGTAGATGTGGGCGAAGGCGTTCAGCGACAGCAGGATGGCCACCAGCAGGATGATGGCGATGACGATCCCCCGGCGCCGGGCGTGGGACGCGGAGCGAGCGGGCTTTGGAATCTCAGTGGGGGGCCGCACGGGAGCAGCCTACGTGGCGGAAGGTGCCAGCAAGCATCGACAGCCCGGATGGGCCGGCGGATGCACATGGCCGGTGGGGAACTCACCACCTGGGCTTTGTGGCCCGTTGAGCATGTTGTCCTCGCAGTCGGGACACGGTTCTCCCCCGGTCGCCGTGGCCGCCACCCACTCGATCTTGAGGTTCTTCTTGCGCTGGGTCCCGGCCAACGACCCCAGCGAGAAGGCGGCCACCACATAGTCCCCCGCCAGTCGCTCGATGCGCTCGCCCTTCCATTCCCGGAAGGCGGATCCGACGTGCTCGGTCACCACCGATTCGTCCGCCCCCCGCAGATCCTCGTCCTCGCCTTCGCTCAGCCGCCGCCGGAGCGGGCCGACGACCGCCTCGGCCAGTTCGTCGGCGACCTTGACCATGTCGTCGGTCAGGGGGCGGTGATTCCCCTCCGACCCGGCGAAGGAGGCGCCGGCCTGGCCGGCCTGCACCAGGTGGGGCAGCGCGGCGGTCGCATAGGAATCGAGGTGTTCGGGGTCGGCGGGGAGCACCTCGGTTGACCACCGGAAATGCTCGGACCGCAGCCGGTCGAGCAAATCGTTCTGATCGTCCTGCAGGGTGCGCTTCAACCGCCGGGCCAGGGCCTTCACCACCGGGGCGGTCATCTCATCCCGCCGGATGACATACGGGTTCTGGTCTTCGGGGGGCGCTTCCTCCGATTCCTCGCCCTCGGTGGTCTCTCCTTCGGCGTCGATGACCGAGGCCGACACCGGCGGGGTCGGGGCGGTGGGCTCGCTCATCTCGATGCCCTCCTCGGCGACCGGAGGCTGGGCGTCCTCCCCGGCGGCATGGTCGGGGGCGCCGGGGCCCTCCCGCTGGGCCCGGATCTTGGCGAACAGGGCGTCGACCGACGGCAGCGGATCCGGTCGGTCGTCCTCCTCCGCCGGGACCAGGACGTCGATCTCTTCGATCTCCGCCACCACCTCGACCAGCCCCGGGGAGGCCAGGGTCAACTCCTCCAGCTCCGGGGAGGCTTCCTCCGGTGGCTGATATCCGGCCTCGACGGCGGCCTCGGCCTGGGCGGCCTCCTCGGCCAGCAGCGCGGCGGCCAACTCCTCGGGGGTCCCTTCGTCCGGCCTGGCCACCGCCGCCCGTCCGGCCGCTTCCGCCGCCAGTCGGGCCTCGTCCTCGGCCCGGAACAGGTCATCGGCGATGGTGTCGATCGAACGGCGGACCCCGCGCACGGTGTCGGCCAGATGCTCGCGCCCGGCCCGCAACTGCTCGATCTGGGCGTGCAGCACCCGGCGCCGCTTGGACAGGTCGGCCAGTACCCGGGCCCGGAGGGCCTGCGCCTCATCGATCATGTCCCGGCAGTCGGATCGGGCCTGGGCGATCATCGCCTCCACCTCGGCGCGGGCGGCGGCGGTGGTGGCCGCGGCTTCCTCCTGGGCCCGCTGGCGGAAGTCGGCCGCCACCACCTCGGCTTCCTGGGTCCGATCCGACAGTTGGGCCGAAACCCGGGCCTCGGTGGCGGCGATCTCCTCGCGGGCTTCATCCAGCAACCGGTCGGATTCCGCTTGGGCCTTGGCCAGCATCTCGTTCGACGCTTCGTGGGCGCTGTGCAGCACCCGGGCCGTCTCCTGCCCGAGGGCCGATGTCAAGGTCTCCTCGTCGATGACCGGATTGGCCGCCCGGCGCTCGGCGTCCTCCAGCTCGCGCCGGAACTCGTGCTCCCGCTCGGCCAGTTCCCGCAGCCCCTTGGCCAGGCCCTCGAGGTACGCCCGCACCTCCTCGGGATCGTACCCTCGACGGGCAGAGGCGAACGTGTGGCGCGCCACTTCGTCGGGAGCCAGGTGGGATGAGGATGAGATGGTCATCCAGTGGTCCTCAGGCATGAAAGAGAGCCTACGACCAGCGCTTGACCAAACGGGTCACCCTCCCGCCGGCGCGGTGGTCGGGGTGGAAGGGGTCGGGTTCGGCGGCACCGAGCCGCCGTGGGCGGCCAGCACCGCCAGGGCCTGGTCGAGGGTGGAGACCGCGTAGATCTGCAGCCCCTTGGCCTGCTTCGACTTCGCCGCCTGCAGTTCCTGGGGGGGCACCATGAAGATGGTGGCCCCGGCGTTCTCGACCGCGACGGTCTTCTGGGGCACCCCGCCGACGTCGCCGACGTTGCCCTGGGCGTCGATGGTCCCGGTGGCCGCCACCGTCTTCCCACCGGTGAGCTTGCCCCCGGTCAACTCGTCGATCACCCCGAGGGTCATGGCCAACCCGGCTGACGGGCCTCCGATGTTGGCGACGTTGATGGTGACCGGGAAGGGAAAGGTGTAGTTGACCTGGGTGCCCACCTGGATGCCGAGGTCCTCGGTCTGCTTGACGCCCCCGCCGAGGTCAACCACGGTGTCCTTCAAGGTGATCGGCACCGGCTTGGCGGTGGACGCCCCCAGGCTCATGACCGAGAGGACGATCTTCTGACCCGAGTGGTACTGGTGGAGGGTGTTGACCAGGTCGGTGGAAGTGGGGGTCGAGGTGCCGTTGACCCCGGTGATGACGTCCCCCACCATCAGCACCCCGAAGGCGGGGGTTTTCGGGTAGGTGGCCGAGACGACCGCCCCGGCGTTCTGGGAGGTGACCGGATAGCCCAACCGGGTGAGGGCGGCCGCCTTGGCCGCCGACTCCGCCTGGGCCATCTCCAGGTTGCCCTGGGCGGTGTATTCCGACGGGGGCGAGCCGCCGGTGACCGCCTCCAGCGGGAGGAGGTCGGTGTTGGATGACAGCTGGAAATAGAGGTAGGAGAGCGCGGTGACCTGACCGATCTCGACGTCGGTCAACAGGATCGAGTGACTGACCGGATGCCCCTTTTCGGTGGGCACGGTGATGAACTGCTGCACCGGCTGGGCCACCCCGGGTTGCACCGCGTAGTAGTTGAGGTTGATCCTCGAGGCCACCGCGATGACGATGGCCACCAACACGAACAGGATCCACGGCCACCGCCGGCGGCGGCGGCGGGGCGGCGGGGCCTCGACCGGGCTCGGCTGGATGCCCGGGGTGGGCGTGGAGAGGGTGTCTTCAGTCATAGTGGTGCAGTGGTTACGCCAAAGCGCGGTCGCTCGTCGGGCACTCCGGCCTCACAGCCTGCCATGGAACCACCGGATCCGACCGTCACCGAACGTCGTCGGCGGGTGGCCGTGGACGGGCATGTCGGCTCCGGCGAGATGGCCCGCGCCGGGCTCGGTGACCCGGCCCCCATCGTGCGGGTCACCGCCCTCGGGGCCCTCGATCGGCTCGGACAGCTGTCGGTGGCCGACCTGGCCACGGGGTTGGCCGACCCCGATCCCTCGGTCCGCCGCCGGGCCTGCGAACTGGCCGCCGGCCGTCCGGACCCTGACCTCATCCCCGTCCTCGACGACGGTGATCCCTCCGTCGCGGAGATGGCGGCCTGGTCTCTCGGCGAGCGGGGTTCGACGACGGCGGTGCCTGCCTTGGTCGCCATGGCCGCCAAGGAGTCGGGCCACCCGGACCCGCTCTGCCGGGAGGCGGCGGTGGCGGCACTCGGCGCCATCGGCGATCCGGCCGGGCTCCCGGCGGTGCTGGCCGCCCTGGAGGACAAGCCGGCGATCCGGCGCCGGGCGGCGGTCGCCCTCGCCGCCTTTGACGGGCCCGACGTCGACACCGCCCTCCGGCGGTGTCTCGAGGACCGGGACTGGCAGGTGCGCCAGGTCGCCGAGGACCTGCTGGCGGTGGACTGAGCCCGGCCGGACTCAGGAATCGGCTTCGGCGAAGATGTGGCGCATCCGGTCGAAGGAGTCGAGGCACATCCCGGCTCCCTGCACCACGCACTCGAGCGGGGCCTGGACCAGGTGCACCGGCACCTCGGTCTCGTCGGCCAGCCGGTTGGCCAGCCCCCGGAGCATGGCTCCCCCGCCCACCAGGTAGATGCCCTGGAAGATGATGTCCTGCGCCAACTCCGGTGGAGCCTCGCCCAGGCACTCCACCACCGTCGCCAGGATGAGGTCGATCTGTTCCCGGATGGCGAAGCGGATCTCCTCCGGCGACAGCACCACGACCTTGGGGAGCCCGGTGGCCACCTCCCGCCCCCGGACTTCGGCCTTCACCTCGTTGTTGTAGGGGAGGGCCGAGCCGATGGCCAGCTTGAGCTCCTCGGCGGTGCGCTCGCCGATGGCCACGTCGTACTCCCGCCGGACGTAGCTCTGGATGGCGGCGTCGAGGTCGAAGCCCCCGCAGCGGATGGCCCGGGAGGTGACCAGCCCGCCGAGGGAGATGACCGCGGTCTCCGAGGTCCCGCCGCCGACGTCGACCACCATGTTCCCCATCGGCTCGTGGGTGGCCAGCCCGGCGCCGATGGCCGCCGCCATCGGCTGCTCGATGAGATAGGCCGAGGATGCCCCGGCGTGGCGGGCCGCCATCTTCACCGCCCGCCGCTCCACCGAGGTGATGGCGGAGGGAACGCAGATCAGCACCCGGGGCCGGCTGAGCTTGGTCACCCCGGCCCGGCGCAGCAGCAACCGGATCATCCGCTCGGTGATGTCGAAGTCGGTGATGGCCCCCTCCCGCAGCGGGCGGACGGCGACGATGTAGCCCGGGGTGCGGCCGATCATGTGCCACGCCTCGTTGCCGACCGCCAGGACATCCCGGGTCCGGGTGTTGAGGGCGATGACCGTCGGCTGGTTGAGGACAATGCCCCGGCCCTTGGCGTAGACGAGGGTATTGGCCGTGCCGAGGTCGATAGCAAGGTCACGAGCCACCGGGCCATCGTAGGGCCAGCCGTTCGGCCCGACGGTTGCTTCGACCTGGCCGACCACGTTTCGAGGGGCGGGTGACCTTACTTCTGCCGGGTTCGTCGGTAGTCTCGGGTCGGTGAGTGGAGACACACCGGAGGACCCGGGAATCGGCGCGGACGGGCCCGACCCCGGCGATGGTTCCCCGGATCACATTCGAGGATGGATCTCTCCCGACGACCGTCTCTGGCGCCATCCGTCGGAGGTGGCGGCGGCCAAGGGGGTGGCGGCCCGGGCGGCCGCCGACCCCACCCGCACCCGGCCGAGCCCTTGGATCGTGGGCGGTGCTGCGGTCTGTGTGGCCGGCGCCCTGCTCGCCTCCGGCCTGGTCCTGGCCACCTCCGGGGCGTCCTCGGACGCCACTGGCCCCTCCCGGGCCACTACCGAATCCAGCCTGGTGGTGTTGACGACGCCTCCCACCACCGAGCCCGGAACCGCCAACATGGCCGGTCTCAGCCAGATGAACCGGATGGCGGTGGCGGCCCGGGCCTCCCTCGCCGCCCTGACCGTGACCCGGACGTCGGGCGTCTCCATGGCCACCGGGGTCATCGCCGAGGCGGGCGGGATCATAGCCACCACCATCGCCGCCATTGCCGGTGCCAAGGCGATCTCCTTCGATCAGTCCGACGGCAGCCGGACCCCGGCGGAGTTGGTGGGAAGCGATGTCGCCTCCGGGATCGCGGTGCTCCGGGTGGAGCCCGACCTGCCGGTGGCCAGTTTCGACAACAGTGACCCCACCCCGGGATCCACCATGGTGGCGATGGCGCTGCACTCCGGCCCGGGCAGCACCGCCGCTCCCCGGTCGTCGGTCTACGCCGGGGCGGTCCGGTCCTCGGGCACCGCCGTCGGGACCGGGACCCCGGAGTCCGCTTTCGCGGTCACCACCGCCAACCTCCCGCTCTCGGCCCAGGACAGCGGGTGCGCGCTGCTCAGCGCCGCCGGCCAGGTGTCGGGAATCCTCGACTCCACCCAGACTCAGGGGGATACCACCGTCGGCGTCTTCCTCCCCGCCGAACTGGTCCTCGGCGTCACCCGCCAGTTGGTGGCGGCCGGCACCGTCGAGCAGGGTTGGCTGGGGGTGGAAGCGAGCGACATCGGCGGGACCACCGGTGCGACGGTCACCGCCGACAGCGACGTTCCCGGCGGTGCCACGCTGGACGCGGTGGACGCCCAAGGCGCGGCGGCGCAGGCCGGTCTCCAGGCCGGCGACGTCATCGTGGCGGTGGACGGGGAGCCGGTGCACTCCACCGCCGAACTCCGGACCCGGCTCTACGCCGATCTCCCGGGCACCACCGTGGTGATCGGCGTCCAGCGCTCGGGTGCGCTGCAGACGGCCAGTGTGGTTCTGGCTCCCTACGCCAGCGACGCATCGGACGGCTAGTCGTCGCCGTAGCATGCAGGGATGGCACCAACTGAATCGGGGGATGCCGGGAACCCGTTCCAATCCCTGCTCGGCGACCTGATGAACATGTTGGGCACCAACGCTCCCGATCAATGGGAGATGACCCGGTCCTTCGGCGTCAACGTGGCGACGGGCGGCACCCCCGAACCGAACGTGGAACCCATGGAGCGCATTCAGCTCGAGGAGCTGGCCCGGGTGGCGGAGCTCCACGTGATCGAGGCCACCGGCATGCCTGTCTCCCACGATGGCCGGCGGTTGAACTATCTCCCGGTCGGACGGGGCGACTGGACCGTCCGGGCCCTCGACGCCTGGAAGCCGGTGCTGTCGGCCATGGCCCCGTCCGCCACTGTCCCGCCGCCTTCGGGGACCCCCGATCCCGACGAGCCGTCCACCGACGATCCCCTCGGCGGCCTCGGGGATCTGCTGGGCAAATGGGCGGTGGTCATCGGCCCGATGTTCTTCGGTCTCCAGCTCGGGTCGGTGGTCGGCCATCTGTCCCACCGGGCCCTCGGCCAGTACGCGCTGGCACTGCCCTGGGCCCCGTCCGACGACCTGCTGATCGTCACCCGGAACGTCAGCTCCTTCGCCGAGGACTGGAGCATTCCCAACGACGAGGCCCTGCTGTGGGTGTGCGCCCGGGAGGTGGCCTCCCATGCGGTGCTGTCGAGGCCCGAGGTCCGGGGCCGGATGGAGGAGTTGCTCCACGCTCTGGCCGTCTCGGCCAGCACCAGCCAGCAGGGTCTGGCCGACCGGTTGGGAGGACTGGGCGACCCGTCGGGGGGGTCGGGGATGGATCTCGAGTCCATCCAGAACATGTTCGGCGACCCCGAGGCCCTCCTCGGGGACCTGCTCACCCCCGAGTTCCGTCGGTCATCCGACCAGCTCACCGCGCTGGCGGTGGTGATCGACGCCTACGCCGACCACACCGCCGATCTGGTCGGTCAGAAACTGGTCGGTTCCCACGCCCAGCTGGCCGAAGCCTGGTACCGGCGCCGGATCGAGCGGGGCAAGGGGGAAGAGGCGGCCGGCGCGCTGTTCGGTCTCGACCTCGAGCAGTCCCAGGTCGACCGCGGCCGCGCCTTCATCGCCGGGGTGGTGGAGCGGGCGGGTGAGGACGCCCTCGGCCGCCTGTGGTCGTCTCCCCGCAACCTTCCCACCCCGCCGGAGGTGGACGCCCCCGGGCTGTGGCTCGAACGGATCAGCCTGCCCGAGCTCGACCTGCCCGATTCCTAGGGCCGCTCAGGCTTCCGTCGGGGTGGCGGCGTCCGCTTCGACGGGCTCGGGGGGGAGCACGGCTTCTTCGGGGACTCCGAGGTCCCACTCGAGGGTGATGTTCTCCCGCTCGGCGTCGCGGATGACCCGCTCACGGTTGCGCCGGTACTGGGGGTCATGCGGCGGGAGCAGAACCAGCCGGGCCATCGTCCGGTGCCGGAACGCCTCGATCAACTCGGGGTCCCCGAAGTCGGACTGGACTTCCCAGTGGGGTGCCACCGGTCCGAGGTACACCACCCGCACGTGGCCGACCGGCGGCTGGGGCTCTTCGCCCTCTTCCGGGACGGCCTGTTCGTCAGTGACCGGGGTCATGGTGGTGATTCCTCCTCGAGATGGCGACGGCCAGCCTACCCGCCGCTCGGGTTGGCCCCGAGCGTGACGCTGACCGTCGTGCGGTTGGCCCCCCGGAAGATCCCCACGCTGACGTGGTCGCCCGGCTTCAGGGGATGGATGGCGGCGGTGAGGTTGTCGGCGGTCTGGATGGCGGTCCCGTTGAACGAGACGATCACGTCGTTGGTCTGGAGGCCGGCCTTGTCCGCCGGGCTCCCCGACTGCACCGAGAGGACCAGGGCACCCGACGACGGGGTCAGGTGGTCCAGCTGTTGGAGGGCCGGGGTCACCGTGCCCACCGACACCCCCATGAAGGCCGCGTTGGCCACCGGGGTCGGCTGGGGGCTGGCGTTCCCGGCCCCACCCGGACCGCCGCGCCGCAACTCGGCCAGCCGGGGCTTGACCAGGTCGATGGGGATGGCGAACCCGATGTTCTGGGCCGGGGCGTTGCCCGAGCTGCTCGAGGCCACCGCGGTGTTCATGCCGATGACCTGGGCCTGGGCGTTGACCAGCGGGCCCCCGGAGTTCCCCGGGTTGATGGCGGCGTCGGTCTGGAGCAGCCCGGAGAGGTTCTCGGTCTGACCGCTGTCGTTCTGGGCGGACAGCGAGCGGTTGACGGCCGAGACGATCCCCTCGGTGACCGTCGGCCCCCCGGCCAGGGCCAGCGCGTTCCCGATGGCCAGGACCGAGTCCCCCACCTGGCTCTGGGCCGAGTCGCCGAGGGTGACGGTCGGCAGGTTGGAGGCGCTGTCGATCTGGACCAGGGCCAGGTCATTGCCCGGGTCGGTGCCGACCACATGGGCGGTGAGCTGCTTGGTCTGCCCGAAGAGGGTGACGGTGACGGTGGTGGCCCCGGTGACCACGTGGTCGTTGGTCAACACCTCACCCTGGGGGGTGAGGATCATCCCGGTCCCGGCCGCCTGCACGAAGTCCCCGGAGGAGCCGCCGCTCTGGATGGACTGGCTGTCGATGGACACCACCGCCGGTTCCACCGTGGCCAGGATGGCCTGGACGTCCTTGGCCTGGGGCAGCACGCTGTGGTTGGGGAAGTACTGCTTCACGATGGTCTGCTGGCTGCCGATCCCGACGGTGGCCCCGATCACCGCCCCGACCGCGGCGGCCAGCACCGCGGTCACCATGACCACCAGCAGCCAGTTCCGATGGGTGAGGGTGTGCCGGACCACCCGGGGGGCGGGGAGGGGTTGGGGATAGCCGTAGGGGTAGGCGCCCCCGGGCGGGCCGTAGCCGCCGTAGCCGGGGTAGCCGAAGGACCCGGGAGGCGGCCCGTAGGCCGGATAGCTGCCCGGGTAGACCGGCACCGGGTTCCCGTAGAGACCCGGGCTGGGAGGCTGGTCCGGGGCCGGAGGGGGAGGCGCAGCCGGGGCTGAGAGTGGCGTCGATGGTACGCTCTGTGGCGAATCCTCGGCCCCCCCGGAACCCGCCGCCGGACCCGGTTGGGGGGCCTCTACCTGCTCTCGTTCCGATCCTTCATAAGAATGGCCAGGTCCCCGATAAGAAAATTGTGAGGATTCCATCAACAATTACCCATTTCGTACCGTAGACCAAGTAGGGATGGGACAATAGTCGTGCAACTGATGGCGGCAGGCGGTGAGCGGACTCGAGTCGGCGCACCGCTGGCGGCCACCCTGGATCGGAGACCAAACACATGGATACGACGTGGATGAGCGAGGGCAAGTGTCGGGAACTCTCCCCCACCGTCTTCTTTCCCAGTGACGGCATCGGGGTTCAGGCCGCCCAGCGCATCTGTGCCGAATGCACGGTCGCCGAGGCCTGCCTCCAGTACGCCCTGGACGAACGGGTCGACCACGGGGTGTGGGGCGGCAAGTCCGAGCGCGAACGGCGCCGGATCCTGCGCCGCCGCCGGTTGGGCCACACCGCAGTCAGGGTCTGACCCGACCCTGCGCCCGGCGGTACCCCGGTGCTGCTCGAGTGCGTCGCCAACATCAGCGAGGGCCGTGACGTCGACCTCATCGGGGAGTTGGCCGACCGGGCCGGCCCCACCTTGCTGGACATCCATTCCGATCCTGAGCATCACCGCTCGGTCCTGACCCTCGGCGGCGAAGCCGACCCCGTCGAAGCCGCAATCCGATCGGTGGCGGCGATGGCGGTCGAGCGAATCGACCTCCGCCAACACCAGGGTGTCCACCCCCGGCTCGGCGCCGTCGACGTGGTCCCGTTCGTCCCCCTCGGGCCCACCGGACGGCTCGATGCTGCCGTCGAGGCCCGCAACCGGTTCGCCGCCTGGGCCGGTGCCGACCTCCAGCTGCCGTGTTTCCTCTACGGGCCCGAGCGCTCCCTGCCCGAGGTGCGGCGGGAGGCATTCCTCACCCTGGATCCCGACACCGGTCCGCCCACCCTCCACCCGACCGCCGGCGCCGCCGCGGTGGGGGCCAGGCCGTTGCTGGTCGCCTACAACGTCTGGATCACGGTGACCGAGGGATCAGAGAACGATGCCCCCGCCGCGGTGGCCCTGGCCCGGGCCATCGCCTCCTCCATCCGCACCCCGACCCTGCGCAGCCTGGGTCTGGCCGTCGGAACCGGCGCCCAGGTCAGTTGCAACCTCATCGATCCCCACGCCGGCAGCCTGGCCGTGCTCTACGACGCGATCGCCCATCTGGCTGCCGAGGCCGGCGGCACCGTCGAACGGGCCGAACTGGTGGGCCTGGTGCCCGGCGAGCTGTTGGCCGGAATCCCCGACCGTCGGTGGACGGAACTCGACCTCAGCGAGGACCGGACCATCGAGTCCCGGCTCGAATCGGTGGGGGTCGCGGTCAGCTGGTGAGGCTCGCGCTAGGAGGCGTTGGCGACCGCCCGGCGCTGCATGGCCCGCTGGCGACGGAGCCGGCGGCGCTCCCGCTCGGACAGCCCGCCCCAGATCCCGAACTTCTCGCCGTTGGCCAGCGCGTACTCGAGGCAGTCCTCCCGGACCACACAGCCCCGGCACACTTCTTTGGCCTCCCGGGTGGAGGCGCCCCGTTCGGGAAAGAACAGGTCAGGATCGACCCCCATGCAGTTGGCCCTGGTCTGCCAGCTGCGCTCCTGACGTCCGGACATCAAGGACACCACGTCCATGGGTGCGCCTCCCTCACCACTTTTGCGCCCGGTTCAGCGACGAACCGCATAGCACGTATGTAACTACATTGGTGTTATCTTCCTCCATGCCGGGAGGAAACGCAAGGCGCAACTTGGATTCGGGGGGCGGATCGCCCTTGGCGGCCTGGGAATTCGACCCCGGGGCGCCCTCAGCCGGCTCGGCGGCCGCGGCTTCGGACGGTGGTCTTGTGCCGGAGGAAGTCGACCAGCACGTAGTCCCCCAACTCGTCCGGTGAGGTCGAGAACGTCCGTCCCCGGTTGATCCGGGTCAGCTGCTCGATGAATCCCCGCAGGGCCCGGTCGGGGTCGAGGAGGAAGGTGTTGATGGTGATGTTCGCCTTGGTGCAGCGCATCACCTCGGAGAGGGTCACCTCCAGCGTCTCGGGGATCGGCGGGTAGTTGAACTCGACGTCGTAGCCGACCCCGCGGTCGTAGGGGACGATGTGGGCGGTCGGCTCCCCGTCGGTCACCAGGATGATCTGCTTGGTCCCGGGCTGGTGGGCCAGCATCTTCCGGGCCAGGATCAAGCCGTGCTGGAGGTTGGTCCCGTAGACGTAGTCCCAACTGACGGTTGGGAGGTCCTCCGGTTCGATCACCCGGGCGACTTCGGAGAAGCCGACCAGTCCGAGGTAGTCGCGGGGGAACCGGGTGGTGATCAGGGTGTGGAGGGCGAGGGCCATCTTCTTGGCCGGGACGAAGTTGTCCCGCATCGGCATCGACAGCGACAGGTCGAGCAGCAGCACGGTGGCGGTCCGGGACAGGGCCTCGGTCTCGATCACCTCGAAGTCGTCGGGGATCAGGCGGACCGGCAGGCCGGTCCCCGATCGCCGGACCGCGTTGTGCACGGTGCGGGACAGATCGAGGTTGAACGGGTCCCCGAATTCATAGGGCTTGGTCGTCTCCTCCCGGTCGTGGCCGGTCCCGGTGTAGGTGGTGCGGTGGTTGCCGATCCGATCCTTGTTCAGCTGGTCGAACAGGTCAGCCAGCGCCTGGTGGCCGATCCGGCGCATCCCCGCCGGGGTCAGCTCGAACCGGCCCTCCCGCTGGTCGATGAGACCGGCGTCGGCCAGCTGTTTGGCCAGCTTGGCCAGCCGGTCCATGGAGCGGGCGGCGTCCTCCCCCAGGTGCTTGGCCACCTTGTCGAGGTCCACCTCCGAGAGCGAGGCCGGTGAGTTGGCCGACCGGAGGAAGGCCTCCAGCTCAGCCAGGTCCTTCAGCCGGGAGGCGGCGTCGGTGGCCTCCCCCATTCCGAGGGGCTGGTCCCCGCTGAACTTGTAGCGCTGTTCCCAGCCGGCGTCGGGAAACGCCTTCTGGAGGTTGCCGGCCAGCCGGTCCACCTGCCAGCGGAGGTCCATGTCCTCCAGCAGCGATTCGGCCAGCCCCTGCAACTGGGCCCGCTGGGCCGGCGACATCGAGTTCCACATCGCCTGGGCCGCCGCCATCCGGGCGGCCAGCTGCTCCAGCAGCTCATCGAGATCAGCCGGGTCCCCCGGGAACAGGTCCCCGTAGTTCTCCATGAACGACTGGAAGGAAGGGTCGATGGGCTCGCCCGCCTCCCGCTGCTCGAGCATCCGGTTGAGGGCGTCGAAGGCGTCGCGCATCCGGGCCAGCTGCTCGTGGTCGGGATTGGCCAACGCCTCCGACATCTGGTCGAAGTAGGTGCGGGCCACCTCCTCCCGCAGCCGCTCCATCAGCTCCTCGAAGTGCTGGCGCGCCTCGGAGGAGACGAATTCGTACTCCTGGAGCCCGCGCACCATCCCGGCCAGGTCCGGTGGCAGCAGGTCGAGCGCCATCCTCCGCTCGGTGGCCACCTCGTCGGTGACCTCCTGGCGCCGCTGGTCACCGGATTCCCGGGCGTCCGACTCCAGCTGGTCGATGCCCGCCCGCTCCTCCGCCAGGACCTCTTCGAGCTCGGCCGCCACCTCGCTGTACGCCCCGCCCAGGTCCCCGCGGTCGAGCTGGTCCTCCCGTTCCATCCGCAGCTGGTCCAACAGGTCCCGCAATCCCTGGACCTCCTCGCCGTCCGGGGTCCGCCAACCCCGGTTGAGCATCCGCTGCAGCGCTTCGTGCAGGTCGCCGTTGGCCAGCAGGTCGTCGGTCAGCTGGGCCAGGATGGCGTCGGTGTCGTCGACCTCGGAGTTCTGGGTGCCATCCCAGCGCCGGTAGTCGAAGCGCCAGGTCACCCCCGGCCCCGATACGTGGCCCGGGTCCCGGCCGCCTCCTTGTTCAGGCGTTTGGTGAGATGGAGGCCCTCCAGGAGGAACTCGACCGCACTGGCCACCACCCCGGGATCCTCGGACCTCCCGGCCAGGGCCAGGACCGGCCCCGACAGCACCGGCAGCTGGTTGAGGGTCTCGGCATAGGCCGACGCCGGCAGGTCGTCCCCGGCGTGGACCACCGTCTCCTCGGTGAAGGCGGCCACCACCGCGTGGGGGTCGTCGAGGATCACCCGGCGGCGGAACACCACCAGCACCGCGGCGGACACCAGCTGGGACAGCAGGACTTCCTCCCGGCCCTCCTCCAGCGTCTCCACCTCCACCTTCCCCTGGGTGGAGGAGACCAGCGACTGCAGGTCGGAGATCCGGGGCACCGCCCCCGACTCGCCGTTGCGGAGGGCCCGGCGGGTGGCGTTGGCCGCCAGCGTCTCGTAATTGGCGATGGTCAGCCGGACCGATACGCCCGACCGCTGGTTGAGGTGGGGGCTCTCCCGGGCCAGCTGGCTCAGCGCCGCCACGATCTCGGCCATGAAGTCGGGCATCTCCAACCGGGGCAGGGCGGGATGGGCGTCGCCGTCGGAGTCCGCCCCGGTTCCCGGCAGGTCGGCCTCCGACTGGGCGATGCGGAGCTCGGTGCCGGCGTCCAGGGGGTAGTGGGTGCGGATTTGGGCCCCGAACCGGTCCTTCAGGGGGGTGATGATCCGTCCCCGGTTGGTGTAGTCCTCGGGATTGGCGGTGGCCAGCAGGACGATGTCGAGGGGGAGGCGGACCCGGTGGCCGCGGATCTGGACGTCGCGCTCCTCCAACACGTTGAGCAGGCCGACCTGGATCCGCTCGGCCAGGTCCGGCAGCTCGTTGACCGCGAAGATGCCCCGGTTGAGCCGGGGCACCAGGCCGTAGTGGATGGTCAACTCGTCGGACAGGTACCGGCCCTCCGCCACCCGGATCGGGTCGACCTCGCCGATGAGGTCGGCGATGGAGGTGTCGGGGGTGGCCAGCTTCTCCCCGTACCGCTCGCTCCGGTGCACCCAGGACACCGGGGTGTCGTCGCCGGCTTCAGCCACCAGGTCCTTGGCGAACCGGGAGATCGGCCGGTAGGGGTCGTCGTTGATCTCGGAATGGGCGACGATGGGCACCCACTCGTCGAGGAGGGCGATGAGCGACCGGATCAGCCGGGTCTTGGCCTGGCCGCGCTCCCCGAGCAGGATCACGTCGTGCCCGGCCATCACCGCGTTCTCGAGCTGGGGCAGTACCGTGTCGTCGAATCCCAGCACCCCGGTCACCAGCGGATGGCCGGCGGCGATCCGGGCGGCGGCGTTGCGGCGCATCTCCTCGGCCACCGGGATCGACCGCCATCCCACCTCCCGCAACCGGCCGAGGGTGGTGATATCGGGGGCGGGCGTGGTCCGCTCCTCCGGATTGGTGCCCATTTGGTTGGTTTCGGGCGTGGCCTCAGGCTTCGACTTGCTCATGGGGCGAGCCTACGCGAGCCCGTTCGCCGATGGTTCATCAGCCTGGCGGATTTGCTGACCGATCCCGGCCCTCTCCCGGTGATCCCCCGCAAAATGGCCCCCGGGGCCGGGGCGGTTTCACGAGGTGGTCGCGTCAGTGCAAAGATGATCCCCCGTCAGCACTCGGGCCCCTGCGGCCCGCACCATTTCCAGCCCGCGGGCCGATACCAGGCCGATACCAGGAGGAACGACTTGACCACCACGTTGGAGGACGCCAAAGTCACCCCCGTCGTGCTCGGAGGGGTTCGGGGCGGCCCTCCGGTGCCGACCCTGCGCCGGGACCGGTGGTGGATCCAGCCGGTGGTCACCGTCACCGTGCTGGCGGCGTTCGTGGCCTACGCCACCTGGGCCGCCTTCGTGAACAAGGACTACTACGTCGGTGCCTCCCAGGGCCGGGACCTCATCTCGCCGTTCTACTCGCCGTGCCTGACCGCCTCCTGCGTGCCCGGAAGCCATCCGGGCACCATCATCACCTGGTGGGCCATCTCCCCGGCCCTGTTGATCCTGATCTTCCCGCTCGGGTTCCGGCTGACCTGTTACTACTACCGGAAGGCCTACTACCGGGCGTTCTGGTGGGCCCCTCCGGCCTGTGCCGTCTCCGACGCCCACGGCTCCTATACCGGCGAGTCGAGGTTCCCCCTCTTCTTCCAGAACATCCACCGCTACTTCTTCTACGCCGGTCTGGTGTTCAACACCATCCTCACCATCGACGCGGTGGTGGCCTTCCGCCAGCCCGGCCACGGCCTCGGCTTCAGCGTCGGCACCGCGGTGCTGTTGATCAACGCCGCCCTCCTGTGGCTGTACTCCCTCAGCTGCCACGCCTGCCGCCACCTCTGCGGGGGCGGGGTCAAGCAGTTCTCCGCCGCCCCCTTCCGGCACCGGCTCTGGAAGTTGCTCACCCCGCTGAACGCCCGGCACATGGTGTTCGCCTGGATGAGCCTGGTCTTCGTCGCCCTCACCGACGTCTACGTGCGGCTGGTGGCCAGCGGGACCATCCACGACTACGGCTTCCACTTCTAAAGGGATCGCGAACCCATGCCTGAGTACGAAACCCACGACTTCGACGTCATCGTCATCGGTGCCGGTGGCGCCGGCCTCCGGGCCGCCATCGAAGCCCGGTCCCGCGGACTGCGGACCGCGCTGATCTGCAAGTCGCTCCTCGGGAAGGCCCACACGGTGATGGCGGAAGGCGGGATCGCCGCCGCCCTCGGCAACGTCTATCCCGACGACAACTGGAAGGTCCACTTCCGGGACACCATGCGCGGCGGCAAGATGCTCAACAACTGGCGGATGGCCGAGCTCCACGCCAAGGAAGCCCCCGACCGGGTCCGGGAGCTGGAGGAGTGGGGGGCGCTGTTCGACCGGACCCAGGACGGGCTGATCACCCAGCGCGACTTCGGCGGCCACCGGTTCGCCCGCCTCGCCCACGTCGGCGACCGCACCGGCCTGGAGATGATCCGCACCCTCCAGCAGAAGGCGGTGGCCGACGGCATCGAGGTGTTCATGGAGGTCAAGGTCATCCGGGTGCTGAAGGGCGCCGACGGGGCCGCCTCGGGGGTGGTCGGCTACTGGCGCCCCTCCGGGCAGTTCGTGACCTTCACCGCCAAGGCGGTGATCCTGGCCACCGGGGGCCTGGGCAAGAGCTGGATGTACACCTCCAACTCCTGGGAGTCGACCGGTGACGGGGTGGCCCTGGCCCTGTGGGCCGGCGCCGACGTCATCGACATGGAGGCCGTCCAGTTCCATCCGACCGGCATGGTGTGGCCGCTGTCGGTACGGGGCATCCTGGTCACCGAAGGGGTCCGGGGCGACGGCGGCGTCCTCCGGAACTCGGAGGGCGAACGGTTCATGTTCAACTACATCCCGCCGATGTTCGCCGCCGAGACGGCGGACACCGAGGAAGAGGGCGACCGCTGGTACGACGATCACGCCGACAACCGCCGCCCCCCCGAACTCCTCCCCCGCGACGAGGTGGCCCGCTCCATCAACAGTGAGGTGAAGGCGGGGCGGGGCAGCCCCCACGGCGGGGTGTTCCTCGACATCGCCACCCGCCGCAGCGCCGAGTACATCCGCCGCCGGCTCCCCTCCATGTACCACCAGTTCATGGAGCTGGCCGGAGTGGACATCACCGCCGAAGCCATGGAGGTGGGGCCGACCTGCCACTACGCCATGGGCGGGGTCCGGGTGGACGCCGATTCGCAGGAGACCACCGTCCCCGGCCTGTTCGCGGTGGGCGAGGTGGCCGGCGGGATGCACGGGGCCAACCGCCTGGGCGGCAACTCCCTTTCCGACCTGCTGGTCTTCGGCCGCCGGGCCGGCATCGGCGCCGCCAAGGTGGTGGACGAGCGGACCCGCAACCATCGCACTGTCGCCATCGATCCCGGCGAGGTCAAAGAGGCGATCAACGCCGCTACCGCGCCGTTCGCCCGGGACGACGGCGAGAATCCCTACGAGCTCCAGGCCGACCTGCAACAGACCATGCAGAGCCTGGTGGGCATCATCCGCACCCAGTCGGAGCTCGAAGAGGCGATGGGCGAGCTCGACAAGTTGGAGGCGCGAGCCGCCAATGTCTCCATCCGCGGCGGGGTGGCCTACAACCCCGGCTGGAACCTGGCCACCGACCTCCCGTCGATGCTCTCGGTGTCGCGGTGCGTCACCCAGGGCGCCATCAACCGCAAGGAGAGCCGGGGCGGCCACACCCGCGACGACTACCCGAAGCCCGATCCGGAGATGGGGTCGGTGAACTTCGTGCAGCGGATCGCCGACGGCACCGGGGGGTCCGACGGGCCGCTCGGCACCCCTTCGATCCGCACCATCACCATTTCGCCAGAGCCCCTGCCGGTGATGCCCGACGAGCTCAAAGCCCTGCTGGAGGATGAATCATGACCGTCGAACCGGTTGAAGACGAAGCCACCGAGGCCGAAGCCACCGAGGCCGAACCCCCCACCCGCCCGGAGCCGGAACCGCAGCCGGAGCCGGCCAGCGACGCCACCATCACCATGGTGCTGTGGCGGGGAGACGCTACCGGCGGCGAGTTCGTCGACTACGTGATGCCGGCCGTCGAAGGCGAGGTCGTCCTCGACGTCATCCACCGGGTCCAGGCCACCGAAGCCCCCGACCTGGCCTGCCGCTGGAACTGCAAGGCCGGCAAATGCGGGTCGTGCTCGGCGGAGATCAACGGGATCCCGTCGCTGATGTGCATGACCCGGGTGGACACCCTGCCGGTGGGGGCCGACGTGGTGGTGGCCCCGCTCAAGACGTTCCCGATCCTGCGGGACCTGGTGACCGACGTGTCGTTCAACTACGAGGTGGCCAAGCGGATACCGCCGTTCAATCCCCGCCCCAAGACCGTCGACGAATCCAAGGCCGGCGGTTACCGGATGGCCCAGATCGACGTCGAGCGCAGCCAGGAATTCCGGAAGTGCATCGAGTGCTTCCTCTGCCAGGACGTCTGCCACGTCCTGCGGAACCACGAGACGGAGCGGCCCTT
>DATARI010000154.1:0-7117 GCA_036264255.1 Acidimicrobiales bacterium
CCCGGTGGATGAAGTAGCGCAGCATCTTCTCGCAAATCTCGAAGTCGGCGATGACGCCATCCTTCAGAGGCCGGATGGCCTGGATGTTCGAAGGCGTACGCCCGATCATCCGCGTCGCCTCGGCGCCGACCGCCAGGGGCCGACCGTCCTTGATGTCTACGGCGACCACCGAGGGCTCGTTGAGGACAATCCCCCGGCCACGTACATACACCAGGGTGTTGGCGGTGCCGAGGTCGACGGCCATATCTCGGCCTAACAAAGAAAAACCGTTATCGCGCATCAGAGATGCAACCCTCCATGGTGGATCGGGTGAGAGGTCGTAGCTGGACTGAATCGCACCTGCATTCCGCTGGATTCGATCACGAGTCTATGCAGCATTGAGCATCCATGCTACGAGACCCGGCGGCCGCCTCGCCACACCGCCCCCTCCACCGCCCCGCTTACAGCCCTGGTCGGGACCGATCCAGCCGGGCCCGGAGCGCTCACCGGAGCCCCGGCGTCCCCTCGCCAAAAATCCAGGTCAGGCGGGAAGCAAGTCGGGAAAGAAGATATCGACCTCCCGGGCCGCGGATTCGACCGAGTCCGAACCGTGGACCAGATTCTCGCCCACCTCGAGGGCCAGATCGCCCCGTATGGTCCCTGGGGCCGCCTCTACCGGGTTGGTGGCGCCCATGAGGGTGCGCACCACCTTGAAGGTGTCGTCGGGGCCCTCGACCACCATGATGAGGGCCGGCGATCGGGTGATGAACTCCACCAGTCCGGCATAGAACGGCTTCCCGTCGTGCTCGGCGTAGTGCCGCCCGGCCTCGGCGGGGGTGATGAAGCGAAGTTCGGCGGCCACCAGCCGGAGGCCCTTCCGTTCGATACGGCCGATGATCTCGCCTGTCAGGCCGCGTTCGACGGCATCGGGCTTACAGATGACAAGTGTTCGTCCCACGAGGCGGGCAGGCTAGCCGAACTCGGATGGGGTGTCAGACCCGGGAGCGGTGCAGCCGCACCTCGACCCCACCCCATCCCGTCCCACCAAACCCCGGCCGACCGACAACCGTCAGGCTCCTTCGGGCAACAGCAACCGGCGGGCGTCGGCCACCACGTACAGCGAGCCGCACACCACCACCCGGCCGTCGCCACCGGCTTGTTCGATGGCCATCGTCACCGCCTCCGACGGCGAGTCGGCCACCGTGGTCGCCATCCCCAACGCCAACGCCGCCTCCCCCACCACTTCGGTGGACAGCGCCCGCGGCGAATCGGGGGCGCACACCACCACCGAGCGGATGCCGGCCGACACCAGCGCGTCGAGCATGGCCAGCGGGTCGCGTCCCGACAGCATCCCGACGACCGCCACGGCGTCGCCGTCGACGGTGAACTCTTCGACGAGGGCGCGGGCCAACATGATCATCCCCGCCACATTGTGGGCTCCGTCGATCACCACCAGTGGATGTCGCTTCAGGATCTCCAGGCGACCGGGCACCCGCACCTGAGCGAAGGCGCCCTCCACCACCTCCTCGTCGAGGGGGGAACCGAAGAAGGCTTCCACCGCCGCCAGGGCGCAGGCGGCATTGTCACCCTGGTGGGCTCCGTGCAACGGCACCAGGACCTCCCCGTAGGAGCCGGCCGGCGTCCACATGTCGACCAGCCGGCCACCCACCGCCACCCGGTTGGCCGAGCAGCCGAAGTCCTGGAGGCGGACCCAGGTCTCGCTGGCGCCGGCCAGTTCCGCCCGCTCCCGGAGCAGGGAAGCCAGGTGGGGGTCGGTCTCACCGATGATGACCCGGCTGCCCTCCTTGAAGATGCCGGCCTTGTCGCCGGCGATGTCCTCCAGGGTCGGCCCCAGCACCTCGGTATGGTCGAAGCTCACGTTGGTGATCACCGCCACGGTGGCGTCGACCACGTTGGTGCAGTCCCACCGGCCACCGAGTCCCACCTCGACCACCGCCACGTCGACCGCCTCGTCGGCGAACCACATCAGCCCGGCGGCGGTCAGCAGCTCGAACCGGGTGAGCGGCTCCCCCACCAGGGGCTCGACCCGGGCCAGGGTCTCCAGGACCTCACGGAAGGCGTCGTCGTCGATGGGCTCGCCGTTGCGGGCGATCCGTTCGTTGACCCGGCTCAGGTTGGGGCTGGTGTAGGTGCCCACCGACAGCCCCATCGACCCCAGCAGGGCGGTGGCCATCGCCGCCGTCGACCCCTTGCCGTTGGTGCCGGTCAGGTGGATGGAGGGGTAGGCCGACTGCGGGTCCCCGAGGATGCCCATCAGCTCGCGCATCCGGTCGAGGGTCGGCACCTCCCGCCGGGTCGGCATGTTCTGCTCGAAGTTGATGTGGGTGTCGAGCCAGGCCAGCGCCTCGGGGAGGTCGTCGAAGTGGACGGTGGCCGGGGTCGGCGGGGTCGGGGTCGGCGAGGTGGGGGGAATGGGCGAGGAAGAGGTCACGGTTGGGCTGGTCCCGATACTTGAGCCCGGTCGGGGCGACCGAGGGGAAACGACTCTACTGGGTGAGGGAGGGGCGTCGCCCGATCATCCGGCGAGACGGCAACCCGGCGCCAAGGTCAGGAGGCAGCCCGGCGGGCCCGGGTCTTGGCCGGGGCGCTCTTCAGCGGCACCAACGTCGGGTGGACCTTGTCGAGCACCACCGAACGGTCGACCACGCACTTGGACACGTCGGTGCGGCCGGGAAGGTCGTACATCACTTCGAGGAGCACCTCTTCGAGGATGGCCCGCAAGCCACGGGCGCCGGTGCCGCGGAGCAGCGCCTGCTCGGCGATGGCCTCGAGGGCGTCGTCGGTCAGCTCCAACTCGACATGGTCGAGTTCGAAGGTCCGCTTGTACTGTCGGGTGAGGGCGTTCTTCGGCTCGACCAGGATGCGGATGAGCGCCTCTTTGTAGAGGTGGGCCACCGCGCCGATCACCGGCAGCCGGCCGATGAACTCGGGAATGAGGCCGAACTTCATCAGGTCCTCGGGGAGGACGTGGCGGAGGAGCTCGGAGTCGTCGCCCCGGTCGGCGGCCTTGCGCACCTCGGCCCGGAAGCCGATCCCCTTGCGCCCGATCCGGTTCTCAATGATCTTGTCGATCCCGGCGAAGGCGCCCCCACAGATGAAGAGGATGTTGGTGGTGTCGATCTGGATGAACTCTTGGTGGGGGTGCTTCCGGCCACCCTGGGGCGGCACCGAGGCGGTGGTCCCCTCCAGGATCTTCAGGAGTGCCTGCTGGACGCCCTCACCGGATACGTCCCGGGTGATCGAGGGGTTCTCCGACTTCCGGGCGATCTTGTCGATCTCGTCGATGTAGATGATGCCGGTCTCCGCCCGCTTCACGTCGTAGTCGGCCGCCTGGATGAGCTTCAACAGGATGTTCTCGACGTCCTCGCCGACATAGCCCGCCTCGGTCAGCGCGGTGGCGTCGGCGATGGCGAAAGGGACGTTGAGCATGCGGGCCAGCGTCTGGGCCAGCAGGGTTTTCCCGCATCCGGTGGGGCCGAGCAGCAGGATGTTGGATTTGGCCAACTCGACCTCATTGTCGTGAGGACCGTCGCTCTCCGCCTGGACCCGCTTGTAGTGGTTGTAGACGGCGACCGACAGGATCTTCTTGGCGTACTCCTGGCCGATGACGTAGTCGTTCAGGAACTCGTAGATCTCTTTGGGCTTCGGAAGTTCCTCGAAGGAAAGCTCGGTGGTGTCGGAGAGCTCTTCGGCGATGATGTCGTTGCAGAGTTCGATGCACTCGTCGCAGATGTAGACGCCGGGGCCGGCGATGAGCTTCTTGACCTGCTTCTGCGACTTGCCGCAGAAGCTGCACTTCACCAGGTCGCCTCCGTCTCCGAACTTCGCCACGCTGGTTCCCCTCTGCCCTTCTGTCCGGTCCTACTGTCCGGTCCTACAGCCACTGCTGGATCGCTGACCAACTCTAGCGGCTGGTCAACCGCGGGCCGATCGTTTCCCGATCAACCATTTGCGGCTCAGGCGGCCCCGACTGCCTCCATGCCCACCAGGTCGCGGGCGGTGATGACCTCGTCGATGAGGCCGTAGGTGACGGCTTCCTCGGCGGTCATGATGAAGTCCCGGTCGGTGTCTTTTGACACCTTTTCGAGCGTCTGACCCGTGTCGTTGGCCAGCATCCCGTTCAGGAGGTCGCGCATCCGGAGGATCTCCCGGGCCTGCAGCTCGATGTCGCTGGCTTGTCCCTCCACCCCGCCGAACGGCTGGTGGAGCAGGATCCGGGCGTGAGGGAGGGCGAACCGCTTGCCATGGGTTCCGGCCCCGAGGAGGACGGCGGCCGCCGAGGCGGCCTGACCGAAGCAGAAGGTGGAGAGGTCCGGCTTGATGTACTTCATGGTGTCGTAGATGGCGAACAGCGCGGTGATGTCCCCGCCCGGCGAATTGATATAGAGGTGGATGTCCTTGTCCGCCTCCTCCGACTCGAGGAACAGCAACTGGGCACAGACCAAGTTGGCCACCGTGTCGTTGATCGGGGTCCCGAGGAAGATGATCCGTTCCCTGAGGAGCCGGGAGTACAGGTCGTAGTTGCGCTCGCCCCGGCTGGTCGACTCGACCACCCACGGCACGCTGTACGCCTGAATATCCATTGAGCTCGATGCATCCGTGAAACTCACTCCGTGTCCTCCTCTGCCTGATTCACCTTCAGGTCGTCCCGTGACACGGGATTCCCTTCCTCATCCACCAACTCGACATTGTCGAGCAACCACCGCAGGGCCTTGGCCTTGCGCCGGTCCGAGCGTACCGCCGAGAGGCGTCCGCCCTGTTCGAGCTGTTCGCGTACCTGGTCGGCGCTCATCTCCAGGCGTTCGCCCATGGTGGCCAGCTCGGCGTCGAGCTCCTCGTCGGTCAGCTCGATGTGCTCCAATTCCACCAGGGAGCGGAGGGCGAGGTCCGACTTGACCCCCTGGAGGGCGCCGGCCCGGAGCTCGTCGAGGAACTCCTGCTCGTCCCGCCCGGTGGCGGCCAGGAACTGACCGAGCCCGATCTTCTGCTCCTCCAACCGGTGGTTGAGGTCGTGGATCCGCTCCCGCAACTCCCCCTGCACCAGGATCTCGGGGACGTCCTCGGTGACCAGCTCCACCAGTGCCTCGATCGTCTTCTGCTGGAGGGCCAGCTGGGCCTGGACGATGCGCCGTTGCTTGAGTCGCTTGGTGATGTCCGCCCGGAGCTCGTCGGCGGTGTCGAACTCGGAGGCTTCCGACGCCCACTCGTCGGTGACCTCGGGGAGCACCAGCTCCTTCACGTCCTTGACCACCACGGTGAACGCGATGGTCTGGCCGAGCTCCTCGAGGGTGGACTTGAACTCGAGGGTCTGGCCGGCCTTGGCCCCGATCAGCTGGTCGTCGAGCTCGGGGACGACCCCGCCGCTCCCGGCTTCGTAGAGGAAGTCCTCCGCCTTGAGGTCGTCGTCGTCGCCTTCCTCCTCGTAGTCGGCGTCCTTCTCGCCCTCCACCTTGGCCACCGCGCTGCTCTTGTCGCTCTCGGTGTCGTCCTTGGCGGCGTCGGCGTCACCGTCGGCATCGGCGTCGGCATCGGCGTCGGCATCGGCATCGGCGTCGGCATCGGCGGATTCCTTGATCCGCTTCCCGGTGATGTCGATGGTGACCTGGTCACCCTTTTGCACCGGCCGGTCCACGTCGACCAGCTCACCGGAGGTGGCCCGTAGCCGGTCGATCTGGGCGGTGATCTCCTCCTCGGGGACGTCGAGTCCCGGCAGCGTCACCACCAGACCCTGATAGCCGGGAATGGAGACGGTCGGTCGCACCTCGACGATGGCATCGAAGGACACCGGCCCCGACTCGTCGCCGGCGGTGATGTCGATCTCGGGTTGGTCGATGGGATCGACCTCGGTGTCGGAGACCGCCTTGGCATAGAACTCCGGGAGGGCCTCGCGCAGAGCTTCGTCGCGCAGGGCGGCGGCCCCACCCAGTCGCGCTTCGATCACCCGGCGGGGGACCTTGCCGGGCCGGAAGCCGGGTACCCGCACCTCCCGCGACAAGCGACGCAGGACTCCGTTGAGGGCTTCGTCAATCTCCGATTCGTCGACCTCAACGGTCAGACGAACCTTGTTGCCCTCCTCGGGCGCGGCTGTGGCTCGCATAAGAGTAAGTGAGTCTATCGGTCGCCAGGAGGCCGACTCACCGCGCCAATTCCGATCAGATCATGAAATTCATGCACTCCAGGACCCGTTGTCCGAGGGCCACATCCCCCGAGAGGCGGGCTTCTCCCGAGCCGAGCACCTCCGTCGGAGACACCCGGCCGAAGCCCAGCCGCCAGAACGCCTCCTGGTCCATGGTCAGGATGACGGTCGGTTCGGACGTGAGTTCGGCCCGGACGTAGGCCCGGCCTCCCTCCACCTCCACCGGCACCGACCGGCCCAGGACACCACCCACCTCGAACAGCACGGTGGTGCCGTCCGGCGGCCCCACCTTCTTGCCGACCACGAAGCTCATCGCCCCGGCGCACTGCTTGAGGATGTGCTTCTCACCGGCGCCGTTACGGCCCCCCGGCCGATCCAGGGCCCGTCGGACGTCTTGTTCGTGGGTCCACGAATCGAGGAGCCGGGTGTCCATGAAGTCCCGGTAGGGGACCTGGCCGATGGGGCTCCAGCCGATCTCTTCGAACCTCTCCGGCGGGAACGACCGGAGCTCGGCGAGCCGGCGGTCGGTGACGTCGACGAACTCGGCCAGCACCTCGGAGCCCGGGGTCTGCCGTCGGGCCTCGATCCACGCCTCGTTCATCTCCCCGATCGGGTTCCTCACATAAGGGGGCACCGGAGTCACCGGTGGAGGCGCCGGGTCGCCCAGCAGGGTGTGCTCGATACCGATGAGATGGGACACCTGGTCCCGCACCGACCATCCCGGACAGGTGGTCGGCAGCGCCCACTGGCCATCGTCCAGACCGGTGCAGGCCTCGACCATCGACGTCCAGGTCTCCGCCAGGCTGTCGATCACCGGCTCGGAGCCAGCCGCCGCCCCCGCCCCCGCCATCAATTCGGGAGTACGCCCTCGATGGCGTCGATGACCTCCGGAGCCTCGGGATCGACCATGGGCCGAAACCGCTTCACGATGGTGCCGTCCGGGGAGACCAGGAACTTCTCGAAGTTCCACTGGATGTCGCC
>DATARI010000158.1:0-12516 GCA_036264255.1 Acidimicrobiales bacterium
GCCACCTTCATCTTCCCCTGCATGAAGGCGACATTGGGGTCGAGATCCCCTTTGGCCATGGCGAGAGCATCGGGCCGAGCCGTGCTCAAGGTCACATCGGCGTGATCCACGTCCCCGAGCCCGCTCTGGCGGAGCTGCCCGTCTTCCAACACCCAGTAGTAGCGGACGTCACCGCCAGCGCCGCCGGTGACCACGAACTGCATGCGGGCGGAGAGACCGGGGCGCTCGGGCTGGTCGGCCGCCAACGCCCGGGTCTGGTCGAACCACTCGTCAGTCAGCCAGGTGCTCACAGGGTTCCGATGCTATCGGGGACGTGCCCGCCTCACCCGGCGTGGGGGGCGCCCGACGGTTCCCGGATGCCGGCGAACAGATCGGTCTCGATCGAGTCCGGTCCGGCCATGGTGGTGGGATCGATGGCGGTGAACGACACGCCGTCGTCGGTGGCCGTTGCCACCAGCGCCAGCTGGTAGTCGTCGCGGGGGTGGATCCGGTCCATCACCTCGGGAGGGAGGCCGAACCAGAAGCGGGAGGTGGGGTCGACCTGGGTGGCGTGGGCCAACAGTGCCTCCCGCCGGACGTGCCCGAAGTCGGAGACGTCCACCTGAGTGGTGATGGGCGCTTCGGTCATGCCCTCCCACCGGGCCCGCCAGGTCTCGTCGAAGGGGGACTCCAGCCCCAGCTCCTCGAACTTCAGATGGATCTCCCGGAAACGGGCCACCGAGAAGGTGGTGTAGTAGAGCTTGGTCGGCTGCCAGGGTGCGCCGGCCTCGGGGAACTGGCCGGGGTCACCGGCGGCCCGGAAGGCGGGGATCCCGATCTCGTGGACCCGAAGGTGGTCCGGATGCGGGTAGCCGGACTGCTCGTCCCCGTAGATGACCATGACCTGGGGTTTCGTCCGGCGGATGATCGCCACCAGCCGTCCGACCGCCTCGTCCAGCGGGGCCTGGGCGAAGGACTCGGGATTGGCGTTGGCTTCGGTGCCGGCCATCCCCGAGTCGCGGTAGCCGAGCATGACCACTTCGTCGTAGCCGATCACGGCGGTGGCCTGGGCCAACTCCTTCATCCGGATCTCCGGGAGGTGGTCCCGCACCTCGGGGGTATCCATGGCCGGGTTGAGGATCTCCCCCTCTTCCCCTCCGGTGCAGCACACCAATACGGTATGGACGCCCTCCTGGTGGTACCGGGCAACGGTCCCGGCACCCTTGGACGACTCGTCGTCGGGGTGGGCATGGACGGTCAGAAGGCAAAGCGATTCGGGCACGCCGATCACGCTACCGGGCGGGGAGCACATAAGCTCCATTGGCGAAGACCGAGGGAGGAAGTACCAAATGAGCGTCATGAAGCGCCTGTCAGGAATTGTGCAGGCTAAGACCAATAAATTGCTCGACAAGGCGGAGGATCCCAGGGAGTCCCTCGACCTCTCCTATCAGAAGCAGCTGGAGAGCCTCCAGAAGGTCCGCCGCAGCGTGGCCGACGTCACCACCGCCAAGAAGCGGATCGAGCTCCAGGCCAGCCAACTGCAGAGTTCCGCCGACAAATTGCAGCAGCAGGCCAAGGCCGCCCTCGGCCAGGGCAACGAGGATCTGGCCCGGGAGGCGCTGGCCCGCCGGGCGGCGCTGGCCGAGCAGCTCACCGACCTGAAGACCCAACACGACCAGGTGGCCGGCCAGGAAGTGAAGCTGGTCGACACCGCCCAGCGGCTCCAGACCCAGGTCGACTCCTTCCGCACCAAGAAGGAGACGATGAAGGCGACCTATACCGCCGCCGAGGCCCAGACCAAGATCGGCGAAGCCGTCTCCGGCATCTCCGAGTCGATGAGCGACGCCGGCATGTCGATGCAGCGGGCCCAGGACAAGATCGACGGCATGCAGGCCCGGGCCGGGGCCATGGACGAGCTGCTGTCCTCCGGGGCGCTCACCAATCTGACCGCGCCGGTCGACGACATCCAGGCCGAGCTGGACAAGGTGTCCAAGACCGACACCGTGGATACCGAGCTGGCCGCCCTCAAGGCCGAGATCGGGGCCAGCAGCCCGGCCGGCGAGCTCGGGAGCGCGCCCGCCCCCACCCCGGCCAGCCCGGAGACGCCGGCGTCATGATCGTCAGGATCTTGGGGGAAGCCCAGTACGACGTGCCCGAAGACCAGCGGGCCACCCTCGACGATCTGGACAAGACCCTGGTGAAAGCGGTGGACGCCAACGACGAGCCGGGCTTCACCGCCGCTCTCCAGGCGCTGGCCGACGAGGTGCGCCGGGTGGGAACCGTCCTGCCCGACGACGCCTTCATCCCTTCCGAACTCGTCGTCCCGTTTGCCGATGCCTCCCTGGAAGAAACCAAGCGGCTGCTGGCCGACGCCGCTCCCTCCGACGAAGGATGAACCCTCACCGATGACCACCGCCAGCAGGATCCCACCCGATCACGGCCTCACCGTCCGGATGTTCACGACCGGGCTGATGCTCGTCGTCCTCTACGGCGCGGTGGTCGGACTGCTGATCGCCTTCGGCATCTCCTACGTGGCGGTGCTGGTGATCGCCGCCATCCTCCTCTTCTGCCAGTACTGGTTCTCCGACAAGATCGCCCTCTTCGGGATGGGCGGCCGGATCGTCACCCCCGAACAGGCCCCTGAGCTCCACGGCGTCATCGACCGGCTGTGCGCGCTGGCGGACATGAAGAAGCCCCGGGTCGCCATCGCCGACACCGACATCCCCAACGCCTTCGCCACCGGGAGGAGCCCGAACAGCGCGGTGGTGTGTGCCACTTCCGGGCTGATGCGCCGGCTGGACGAGCCCGAGCTCGAGGCGGTGCTGGCCCACGAGCTCTCCCATGTGGCCCACCGGGACGTGGCCGTCATGACCATCGCCAGCTTCCTCGGGGTGGTGGCCGGCCTCATCACCCGGATCATGTTCTGGACCGGGATGATGGGCGGGTTCGGCGGCGGGGGGAACAACAACAACAACGATGGGGGCGACAACGCCGCCCTGGTGGAGCTGGCGGTGCTGGCGGTGTCGGTGGTGGTCTACGCCATCAGCTTCCTGCTGACCCGGGCCCTCTCCCGCTATCGGGAGCTGGCCGCCGACCGCTCCGGGGCGTTGCTGACCGGGCAGCCGTCGAATCTGGCCTCGGCCCTGGTGAAGATCACCGGCGAGATGTCCCGGATCCCGACCCGGGATCTCCGCTCCGCCGAGGCGTTCAACGCCTTCTTCTTCACTCCCGCCATCTCCTCCAAGAGTGGGGTGAGCCTGTCCACCATCTTCTCCACCCACCCGACCCTGGAGAAGCGGCTCGACCAACTGGCCAAGATCGAGGCCGAGCTGGCCAGTCCCGCCTGATGGGGCTGCTCGACACCATCCGGGGCCGGACCAAGCCGGTCCAGGCCAACCTCGACGCCCTGTTCGGACTCCCGTCCGCCGCCATCACCCTCCAGAGCGCGGCGGGGATGACCCTCTCGGGCCGGGCCGGTGTCTGCTACAAGCCACCCACCGGGCAGGGCTTCGGGGACATGCAGGCCGAGGTGATGAAGCTGCTGGACAT
The DNA here is from genome assembly GCA_036264255.1 of Acidimicrobiales bacterium. GTDB lineage: Bacteria > Actinomycetota > Acidimicrobiia > Acidimicrobiales > RAAP-2 > DASZIT01. The sequence continues at coordinate 3,529 of DATARI010000158.1, forward strand.
GGAGGGTGACTGCAAGCTGCGGACCGCCGAGGACAAGTTCGGCTACCACTGGGTGGTGGTGGAGAATCCCGACCTCGAGACCCTGGTCACCGAAATCCACCTGATCAACTCGTCGCTCTCCGACTCCGGCTGGGGACCCCAGCTGCTCTGCTCGGTGTTCGGGGTGGCCAAGCTCGCCGCCGATGCCGCCGCCGCCGACGCCGGAACCGCCCCGGGGCCGATCACGGTGCTCACCTCTACCGGGTTCCTGGTCTACCTGTTCAAGCGGGGCACCTTCTACCCCTTCGTTCCCGATGGCAAAGAACACCGCGACATGGAGCAGGAGCTGAAGCTCAAGAGCCTGGTGGCCAACGACCTGGCCATCGAAGCCGACCTCGATCGCTGGTTCCCGCTCTGGGAACTGCCGGTGGGCTGACACTCAGCCCCGTGCATCCGCCCGTCTACTTGAGACCGGCGGTCACCTCATCGATGTCCCGGGCCAGGTCAATGTCCTTCTGGGTGATGCCGCCCGAGTCGTGGGTCATCAGCGACAGGGTCACCCGGTTGTAGCGGACATCGATATCGGGATGGTGGTTGACCGCCTCGGCCAGGGCACCCACCTCGTTCACGTAGGCCAACGAACCCACGAACCCGTCGCACGACACCGCCTTCAGTAGCCGGCCGCCGGCCAGTTCCCACCCCGGGGCGTCGGGGCCCGACAGGGCGGCAGCCAGGTCACTGTCACTGAGTACCGGTTCGCTCATCGGCTACCCTTTCTCGTCCTGGCGGTACCTTACGCCCCGGCTCCGAGGGGGGCAGAAGGGGTGAAGGTCACCGGCATCGTCTCGTATCCCGACACGAAGTTGGCCTCCCGCATGGGCGGCTCCGCCTCGTCGACCAGGGCCAGATCCGGGAGCCGGTCGAGGAGCCGGTCGAACATGATCCGCATCTCCATCCGGGCCAGCCGGTTGCCCAGACAGAAATGGGCCCCGAAGCCGAACGCCACATGGTCGTTGGGCGTCCGGGTGATGTCGAAGGTGTCGGGCTCGTCGAAAATCCGCTCGTCCCGGTTGGCCGACGGGTAGAGGAGGAGGAGCTTCTGGCCCTGGTGCAGGGTCTCCCCGTGCAGCTCCACGTCCTTGGTCATCGTCCGGGCCATGTTCTTGATGGGGGTGACCCAGCGCAGCATCTCCTCGACGGCGGTGGTCATCAGCGACCGGTCGGCCCGGAGGGCCTCCAACTGGTCGGGGTGACGGAGGAGTTCGTACATTCCTCCGGTGATCACGTGGCGGGTTGTCTCGTCGCCGCCGATGAGGATGAGCAGTGACTCGTAGATCAACGACTGGTCGTCCAGGTGGTCGCCGTCGATCTCGGCGTGGACCAGCGTCCCGATGAGGTCGTCGGACCGGCCGGTCTGGCGCCGGTCGTCCATCACCGCGGTGGCGTAACCGGCGTACTCGATGGCGGCCAAGGTGGCCGCATCCATGAGGCCGGGGTCGGGCGAGCCGAGGGCCTTCAACATGTCGTCGGACCAGCGCAACAGGTCATCCCGGTCTTCGGGAGCGACGCCCAGCATGTCCCCGATCACCACCATCGGGAGGGGGGCGGCGATGTCCCGAACGAAGTCGGCGGAGCCCTGCTCGCACACCTTGTCGATGATGCTGTCGCACACCGCCCGGATCCCCGGCTCGCTCTCCCGGATGCGCCCAGGAGTGAATCCCTCGCTCACCAGCCGCCGGCGACGGACGTGTTCGGGGGCATCGGTGTCGATCATCATCGGGAGGGCATCGGAGTCGGGGCGGATGCCCCCGGCGTTGGAGAAGGTGTCGGGGTCCTTGGAGATCTCCTTCACGTCGGCGTAGCGGCTGATACCCCAGACTCCCCCCACCTCGTCGAAATAGGCGGGGGCGTGCTCCCGCATCCAGGCGTAGGCCGGGAACGGGTTGCCCCCGTAGAACGCTCCATCGGTCAGCCCGATGTCCAGGTCGGTCGGTTTGGTGGTGCTCATGGATCCCTAGGAAAACACACGTTTGGACAGGTGTCGAACTTTCAGTTGGCCGCCAGCCGGGCGGGTCATCCCGGGTCGGACACCGCCGCCATGATCGCCGGGTAGGAGCTCACCACCCAGAAGCCCACCCCGTCCGGGGTGTGCCCGGTGGGCGGGTGCCACCAGATGCGGTGCTTCGGCCCGCTGCTGGGTGGAGACCGAGTCGGGAGACCCCCCCGAGAGGTCGAGATCGATGGACGCCAGCTCTGCGGTCCAAGATGTCACCCTCCCCCCGCCGTTCGCCCTTCGTCCACCCGGTCAGGGGTGGGTCATCGACTCCGGTCGCACCGCGTCGTCGAACGCCTCGGCGGAGAGGAGACCGAGCCCCACCGCCGCCTCCTTCAGGGTAATCCCCTCGGCGTGGGCCTTCTTGGCCACCTTGGCGGCATTGTCGTAGCCGATCAGGGGGTTGAGGGCGGTCACCAGCATCAGCGAGTTGTCCAGGTGCTGGCGGATCCGGGTCTCGTTGGGCTCGAGGCCGTCCACGCAGAATTCGGTGAAGGAGGTGCACGAACCGGTCAGCAGGGTGATGGAGTGGAGCACGTTGTAGATGATGACCGGCTTGCACACGTTCAGTTCGAGGTTGCCCCGGGCGCCGGCCATCCCCACCGAGGTGTCGGCCCCGAATACCTGGATGCAGACCATGATCATCGCCTCGCACTGGGTCGGGTTGACCTTGCCGGGCATGATCGAGGAGCCCGGCTCGTTCTCGGGAAGGTTGAGCTCGCCCAGCCCGCTACGGGGTCCCGAACCCAGCCAGCGGATGTCGTCGGCGATCTTGATCAGGGATGCGGCCAGGGTCCGCAGCGTCCCACTGGTGGCCACCAGGGCGTCGTGGGCGGCGAGCGCGGCGAACTTGTTGGGGGCGGTGACGAACGGCAAGTGGGTGATCTCGGCGATGGCGGCGGCCACCCGGACCCCGAACTCGGGGTGGGTGTTGAGCCCGGTGCCGACCGCGGTGCCGCCGGCCGCCAGTTCGTAGAGGTCACCGAGGGAGAACTCGATGCGTTTGAGGTCGGCGTCGAGTTGGGCCACGTACCCCGAGAATTCCTGGCCCAAGGTGAGGGGTACCGCGTCCATCAGGTGGGTCCGCCCGATCTTGGTGATCCCCGCCCAGGCCTCCGACTTGGCGGCCAGGGCGTCGCGCAGCCGGCGCACGGCCGGGAGGAGCCGGACGGTGATCTCCTCGACCGCGGCGATGTGCATGGCGGTCGGAAAGGTGTCGTTGGATGACTGGGACATGTTGACGTCGTCGTTGGGGTGGATCGGCGACTTGGAGCCCATCTCCCCGCCGGCCATCTCGATGGCCCGGTTGGAGATCACCTCGTTGACGTTCATGTTGGTCTGGGTCCCGCTGCCGGTCTGCCAGATCTTGAGGGGGAAATGGCCCGCCAGGGCGCCCGAGGAGACCTCCCGGGAGGCGGCGATGATCAACTTGGCCTTGTCGGCGGGCAGTTTGCCGAGGTCGGCGTTGACCCGGGCCGAGGCTTCCTTCAGGATGCCAAAAGCCCTGATCAGCGGGGGTGGCATCTCGTCGATGCCGATCGGGAAGTGATGGAGGGATCGAGCCGTCTGGGCCCCGTAGTACTTGTCGGCAGGGACCTCGATGGCGCCCATGCTGTCCGTCTCGATGCGGGTGGTGGTGGTAGTGATTGCCAGCTCCTCTCGGTCTCGGATCCTTCGAACCCTCCCCCTCCCGTTCGGGCGTCGACCCTACCTCTTGCCGGGGTCCCTGGCGGTGACGCCGGTCCGAGGCACTCCGATGGGCTGGGAACCAGCACGAGCGAACCCCTTCGACGTGGTTCGGGCGCCTCCCCGGCGCATGACAAATCTGCCGGCTGGGTAGTCTCGTTTCGACGACGACCAACCAGGGAGCATCGAGATCATGACCACCGCACTGACCAAGCCGGCTCGCGCACTGATCGAACGCCCGGTCCTCGCCAATGTGGCGACGGTCGATCACCTGGGGCGGCCCCAGCTGACTCCGGTGTGGATCGATATCGATGGCGACGACCTGGTGTTCAATACCGCCAAGGGCCGGGCCAAGCAGGCCAACCTCGACCGCCAACCCTGGGTGGCGGTGTCGGTGGTGGACCCCGATGACCCCTACAACGTGGTGATCGTCCGCGGCAAGGTGGAAGAGACCGAGGAGGGCGCCGACGCCCACATCGACAAGTTGGCCAAGAAGTATCTCGGTCTCGACGAGTACCCCATGCGGCGTCCGGGTGAGGTCAGGATCATCTACCGGGTGAAGGCCGACCACGTGGTGATGCAGCCGGCTGAGAGCGAGTAGGACGAGCTCTCGGCCTAGAAGGGCAGCCCCTCGATGTGAAGGTCGGTGGCCGGGAGGCTGGCCCCTTCGACCAAGGGGGTCCAGGCCGTGACCATCGGCATGGTGACGGTTCCCGTCGACTGGTCGGCGGTCACCGTATGGTCGACGGGAAGCCAACCCAGGTCCCGATAGAACCGCAATCGTTGCGGAAGGCAGAACAACACACCGATCGAACCGCCCTGTTCGGCCATCCTGCTCATCGCGCCCAAGACCACCTGGCGACCGATCGCCGAACCCCGGTAGTCGCGATGCAGGATCACGCCGCCGAGGCCGAGGACGTCGATAGTCTCCCCGGCTGCTGTCTCCACCCGCACCGGGACCCAGCCGGCGTGCCCGATGACCCGGCCGGCATCGGTGAGTCCGACGTGACCGGTTTTGTCCCGCCACGTGATGTCCATATCCGCGGTGGCGAAGGGATCCGTCTCCCCATCCACGATCTTGGCGAAGGCGTCGGCACCGAAGTCCGGAAGGTCGATCAGCTCCATGAGTCTCAAGGTAGCCGACCCCGCCCGGCTCACCCCGTGGCTCAGCCCCCTGCCGGCAGTCGGCCCTCGCGGAACACCACCTCGGACACCGCCTCCCCCGCCGCCGCGACTGCACCGGGGTCGTGGCCGTCGGCGATCGAGAGCACGCATCCGCTGACGCCGACGTCGGCCAAGGATCGGAGGTGGTCCACCAACCCTTTCCGTCCGCCTTCGGCGGCACCGCACCAGATCACCCCGACCGCATCTCGATCCCTGGCGGTCGACTCGCACGCTTGATCCAGGGCCAGGATCATCGCTTTGGCATCGGCGACCTCCCCTCCCACCAGTACCCCGTCAGCCCACCGGGCCACCGCTCCGGCCACCGCCGGATCGTCAGCCGCCACCATCAACGGAATACCGCCGGCTCGCACCGGGCGGGGTCGGTTGCGGGCGTGGTCGAGATGGTAGAACCGGCCGGCGAAAGACGAGTCCTCCTCGGTCAGCAACGCTCGGCAAACGGCCAGTTCCTCGCCCAGTCGTTCGATCGCATCTGGGTCGCCGGCATCCATCCCGAGAGTGAGGAGGGCACGCCCGTGGGAGATGACGTCGACGCCGGTGACGATCTTGGCCACTATCGATGGCGACCGAACGGTCGGCCCTGACGGGAAGGCACCCAACCCCACCGAGGCGGTGCGGGTGGCCAGCGCACCCAGCAGCGAATAGGCCTCGAACAATGACTCGGATCCGTCCGGGCTTCCCCCCACCGATCCGGCGTCGTCGGCCACCCACACCGAGTCGAAGCCGCTGTCCTCGGCCACTCGGGCCACCTCGGCCAGACGCTCGAACTCGACGCTGCCTCCGGGCTCGGACTCCGGGTCCGGCTTCGGATCGGGCAGCCGCATTCCGCGTCGGGGGAGCTGGACCCGGTGGGCCGAATCGGTCACCGGCCCAGGGTACTTGCCATGGGCATCCGCCTGGGTGGGACCAGCCTCAACTCCGGGGGCCAAACGGTCGATACATGACCGGTGGACGCTCGGGAAGATCCGCGGAGCCCGGAGGCCGGCTTCACCATGGTGGCGACCATGGCCGGCCTGGTGGTGGTGGCAGTCCTGGCGGTCGTGCTGGTGAGCACCATGCTGGGCTCCCACGGGAATTCCCAGCCGGCCACTACCAATGCTCCCGGGGTGAGCCTGGCTGACAACCTCCAAGCCCAACAAGCGCTGTCGACCTCCCTGACGGCCGCCACCACCAGCGCCGGCGGCCCTGGTGACTACAGCTCCGTCACCCCGAGTGCGCTCTCGACGGCCAATCCGTCCATCACCTATGTTTCCGGCCCGTCCTCGAGCTCGTCGGTGGTCAGCGTGGCCAACTCCCCCACCGGGAGCCTCACCTTGGTCGTCCGAGCCGCCAGCGGGACCTGCTGGGTGGTGTGGGCCGGATCCGGCGGACCCTGGTACGGAGCCCAAACCGGCCAGGCCTCTTGCACCGCGCCACCGCTCGACGCCGTCCCCACCGCCAGCCCGGTGTCGTCCACCGCCATCGGCTGGCAACACAACGGCTTCCCCGCCGCCTGAGCGGCTCACGCCTCGACCACCCGGCGCCGGTCAGGCATCAATCGGCTGATCGGACGAAGGCACCTCGCCACACTCCTAGGGTGCCGTCGGCGAGCGCTCCGGCGAAGTTGAGCACCCGGAGGAAACCGTCCTCCAGGAGCATCGGCAGGCTGGGGCCAGAAGGAAGGCCGCCGGCGAAGGTGGCTTCGAACCAGGAGCTGGTCCATCCGGACTCGTCGACCCATTCGACCAGCTCGAAGCCGGCGCCGAGAATGTCGTCGCGTAGTTGGTGAGAGGTGGCCAGGTGGCTGTCGCTCCCATCCATCGACCACGGCAACGGCCACGGAGGCTCCGCGTCCGACCGTTGGCAGACTTCCCACACCGCGAAACTGGCCCGAGGGGAGAGCCGACGGGCGATCTCGGTGAACCACTCCCGCTTCGCTTCGATATTCATTTGGACGTGCATGGTGAGCCCGGCGTCAAACGGCACCTCGGGCACCAGGTCGGCAATATCGCTGTGGACGAATCGGACCCGGTCCGACAGCCCGCAACGGTCGGTCAGCTCAGCGGCAGCCTCGACGTAGGCCTCGGTGATGTCCACCCCCGTCACCCGGCAGCCCGAGGCCGTGGCTACCTGGCGAGCCGGCCCGCCGAGACCGGACCCGACGTCGAGGACCGTGTCCGACGGTGACAGGACCAAGGTGACCAGCAGTCGTTCGACCGCTTCAGAACCTCCGGCGTGGTACTGGTCGAGCGACTGCAGCGCCTCCGGTGTCGTACCCTCAGTGGCACCTTCCGGCTCGAGGCGGTCGATCGTAAGGATCAGATCCTTCTCGGTGTAGGTCATGTCGCTCCTAGTGTCGGGATGTCCTGTGGTCGGTATCGGCTGTCGGGGTTGTCGTCCGGCCGCGACGAATCAGACGGCCATCTGAGGATGCTCATGGTCTTGAAGTGGTCGCCACTGGCCCAGCACTTCCGGACGCGGGTTCGGCTATCAGGGGAGCACTCAGGGATCCAAGCCCATCGGTTTCGTCCACCATCTCCGCCGGCTGCCGGGGTCGAGCCGGCAGGAACGCGATGGCGACGACTGCCCCGACGATGGTGACGGCTCCGACCACCCGGCAACCGCCCGCCAAGCTGTAAAGGAACGCACTGGTGGCGGCGTGGGCGAGCCCGTGTGCCGCCGGACCGAACCCAAGTGTCGAGAGCTGGTGAGAAGCGATGATGGCTCCTCCGACCGAGCCCTTTGCGCCCGCCAGCGCGGGCCCCGGGGTTCCCGGCGGCAACTCCGACACCAACCGGCTGGTGTACAGGGACGTGGCCACGCTGCCGATGACCGCCACCCCCAGCGTCCCTCCAAAAAGCCGCGTGGCGTCGTTGACCGCGGATCCCACCCCCGCCTTCGCCGCTGGTACCGCACCCATGATCGCCTCGGTGGCCGGGGCGCTGGTCAGGCCCATCCCGGCTCCGAGGAACAGCATCTGGCCGACGATGACGAGATAGGTGGTGGATCCAGACGCCGTCGAAGCCCACAGAAGTCCAATCGCGAACAACAACAACCCGGCTCCGACGATCACTTTGTTGCCCACCCGAACGGCGAGCTTCGTCCCCACCACCGACGTCACCGCCACCGAGCCGGCCACCGGAAGAAGGCGAATACCGGTGCCGAGGGGGGTATATCCCTTCACGAATTGGAAGTACTGGACCACGAGGAAGATGAAACCGGAAAGTGCGAAGAAGGAGATGGCGACCGATCCACTGGCGGCCGTGAACCGAGGATTGCGAAACAGGCCCACGTCCAGCATGGGGTGCTCCGTTCGCTGCTCGATCAGAACAAAGAGGGCGAGGAGCGCGATCCCACCCGCGATGGTTCCCAAGGAGGCCGAAGAACTCCATCCCCAACCCGGAGCTTGGATGACACCAAAGATCAGCACCCCCATCCCCGTCGATGACAGCAGGAGACCCCGCCAGTCGATCGGAGGGGTACTCGGATCCCGGGAGCCCGGTACCGAGACTGCGACGAGGGCCGCGATACCAGCGGCGACCAGGGCCATGAAGGCAAAGATGCTCCCCCACCAGTAGCGCTCCAGGAGCCACCCACCGACTATCGGACCGGTGGCAATGCCGATCCCGGTTGTGGCACCCCACAGGCCGATAGCCATGGCGCGTTCTCCTCGCTCGGTGAAGACATTGACGAGCAGGGAGAGCGTCGAGGGAAACATCAGGGCCGCTCCGAGGCCCATGAAGGCACGGGAGGCAATGAGCTCGGGGATGGTCCCAGAGAACGCCCCGGCCAGGCTCCCGACCGCGAAGAGAGCCAGCCCGATCAGGAGAACCCCCTTGCGGCCCAGGCGGTCGCTCAGACTTCCTGCCGCCAAGATCAGGGCAGCGAACACCAGGCTGTAGGCATCGACGATCCACTGGAGCTGGGTCGTCGATGCCCCCAGCCTCCGCACCAGCGTCGGCAGGGCGACGTTGACGATCGTCACGTCCACGCTGATGATGAAGGCGGCGAGGCACAGACCGACAAGGATGGCCGCCCGGCTTCGGGGCGCAGCGGTGTGAGAGCGGACGTTCATGATGATCTCCTCTGGAGTCGGAGGCTGGGGCGCT
>DATARI010000162.1:0-6998 GCA_036264255.1 Acidimicrobiales bacterium
CCGGCGGCGGGACCAATTCGCGCAGCAGGTTCACCACCACCGGTGCGTAGTTGGTCCCGGAAGTCGGCGCCGGTAACGGAGCCAGCAGACGGTGGAAGTCGGGCTGGTAGGTCGCCCCCGGCGCCAGCCGCCGCAGGCGCACCTCCGCCGATGCCGGCAGGGTCACCGGGGAGAGTTTGATCGAAGCCCGGCCGCTCCCGCCCATCCCACCCAGGCTCCTCGGGACGGTGACGGTCAGCTCGGTGATCCCCAGCCGAAGGCACTCCACCCGGAGCCGGGCCACGTCGAGCAGGGCGGCAGCCGGAGTCGGCAACGGACCGAACCGGTCCTCCCATTCGCTGGCCACGTCGGCCACCTCGGCCTCGGTACGGAGCCCGGTGATCCTCCGGTAGGCCTCCAGGCGGACGTCCTCGGCCTCGACATAGTCGGGCGGCAGATGGGCGGCGTCGGGAAGGTCGATCTTGAGGTCGACCGGCTGCGGCCGGGCCTCCCCTTTCAGCTCGGCTACCGCTTCGGACACCATCTGTACGTAGAGGTCGTAGCCGATGGCGGCGATGTGTCCCGACTGGTCCCGGCCCAGCAGATTGCCCGCCCCGCGAATCTGTAGGTCCCGCAACGCAATTTTGAACCCTGATCCCAACTCGGTGTGATCCCCGATGGTCCGCAGCCGCTCGTAGGCCTGCTCGGACAGCACCTTGTCGGTGGGATGGAAGAGGTAGGCGTAGGCCCGGCTCCCCGCCCTCCCTACCCGCCCCCGGAGCTGGTGCAGCTGCCCGAGCCCCAACAGGTCGGCCCGGTCGACCACCAGAGTGTTGACGCTCGGCATGTCGATCCCCGACTCGATGATGGTGGTGCAGACCAGCACGTCATAGGCGCCCTCCCAGAAGTCGAGCACCACCTGTTCGAGCGAGCCCTCGTCCATCTGCCCGTGGGCCACCGCCACCCGCGCCTCGGGGGCCATGCGGCGCACCCGTTGCGCCACCGCGTCGATGTCGTGGACCCGGTTGTGGACGTAGAAGACCTGGCCCTCCCGCAGCAGCTCCCTCCGGATGGCCTCGGAGGCGGCCCCTTCCTCGTACTCGCCGACATGGGTGAGGATCGGCCGCCGGGCCGCCGGCGGGGTGTTGACCATCGACAGGTCGCGGATGCCGGTCAACGCCATTTCCAGGGTGCGGGGGATCGGGCTGGCGGTGAGGGTGAGGACGTCGACCCCGTGGGAGAGGGCCTTGATGGCCTCTTTGTGGGAGACCCCGAACCGCTGCTCCTCGTCCACCACCAACAGGCCGAGCTTCTTGAAGGTGACGTCGCCCCCCAACAGCCGGTGGGTGCCGACCACCACGTCCACCGAGCCGTCGGCCAGGCCCCGCAGCACTGCCCGGGCCTGGGCGTTGGTCAGGAACCGGCTGAGCATCTCCACCTTGATCGGGAACTGGGCGAACCGCTCGGTGAAGGTCTGGAAGTGCTGGCTGGCCAGCAGGGTGGTCGGGACCAGCACCGCGGACTGGAATCCGTCCTGGGCCGCCTTGAACACCGCCCGGAGGGCCACCTCGGTCTTGCCGAAGCCCACGTCCCCGCAGACCAGCCGGTCCATCGGTTGGAGCCGCTCCATGTCGGCCTTCACCTCTTCGATGGCCCGCAGCTGGTCGGCGGTCTCCACGAACGGGAACAGCGATTCCATCTCCCCCTGCCAGGGGGTGTCCGGACCAAAGGCATGGCCCTCCACCTGGAGCCGGCGACGATAGAGGTCCACCAACTCCTGGGCGATCTCGTGGACCGCCGCCCTCGCCCTCGACCGGGCCTTCTGCCATTCCGAACCGCCCAGCCGGCTCACCGCCGGCGAATCACCGCCGGCATAGGGGGTCAATAGCTCGATCTGATCGGTGGGGAGGTACAGCTTGTCGGCGCCCCGGTATTCGAGCAGCAGGTAGTCGCGGGTGGCCCCACCCATCGACCGGGTGACCATCCCCCCGTACCGGGCCACCCCGTGCTGGCGGTGGACCACGTAGTTGCCGGGGGCCAGATCGTCGAAGAAGCCGTCCACCGGACGGGCCCGGGTCCGGGCCTGACGGTGGGGCCGCCGACGGCCGGTGACGTCGGACTCGGCCAGGACCGCCACCTTGGCTCCCGGCAGCACGAACCCGCTGTCCACCGTGGCAACCACGATGCGGGCACCCGGGGTGGTGAGGTCGGTGTGGTCACCGGGCGCCACCACCGGGACGGTGACGCCCTCTTCGGCCAGGACCCCGGCCAACCGTTCCGCCCCACCCGGCGTCGAGGAGCACAGCACCACCGAGTACCCGGCCAGGGTCAGTGCCGTCACCTGGCCGGCCAACTTGGCCCCGTCCCCGAGGATGGGCTCCCACCCCCGGCTCTCCACCGCCGGGATGTCCGGACCCTCCGCGGTCGGCACCAAGGAGACGACCGCCGCCGAGGTCGAGGTGAGCAGCCGGTCGTAGGGGACATGCAGGCGCGGGGTGGTGGTTCCGCCGGCATCGTCAGCGTCGACAACGGCACCGTCAGCGTCGACAATCGCATCGATGGCCGCCGCCCCGAGTCCCCAGGTGGAGGCCAACGCCTCGGCCAAGGCCGACTCCTCGTCGAGGAGCTCGCCGGCCCGGTCCCGTACCCGGCGCGGCTCCACCACCACCACCACCGCGTCGTCACCCAGGAGGTCGGTGATCAACTCCTCGCCCTCCGACAACCACGGGAGCCACGACTCCATCCCGTCGAACAGCTCCCCGTCGGCGATCCGCTCCCATTGGTGGCGTCCCCACGGCGCCGCCCCCACCAGGCGCGCCGCGGTCCCCCGCATCGCCTGGTCGGCGATCAGCTCCCGGCAACCGAACAGCTCCACCGAGGTGAGGTCGTCGGTCGACCGTTGGTCGGCGACGTCGAAGCGGGTAAGCCGGTCGACCTCGTCGCCCCACAGGTCGATGCGGATCGGGTCGTCGGCCGTCGAGGGGAACACGTCGACGATCCCGCCCCGGACGGCCAGCTCGCCCCGGTGCTCGACCAGCGACTCCCGGCGGTACCCCATGGCGACCAACTGGGCCACCAGCTCGTCGACGGCGAGCCGGTCCCCGTGGGAGACGACCACCGGCCGGGAGGCCGTCCGCCAGGGACCCAGCCGCTGGAGGACCGCCTTGACCGGCGCCACCACCACCTGGGGACCCCGGGCCGCGGAGCCCCCACCCAGCTGCCAGAGCAACCGGAGCCGCCGCCCCATGGTCGACACATCGGGGCTGACCCGCTCGAAGGGCAGGGTCTCCCACGCCGGGAAGACATCGACGCCGCCGGGGTCGTCAGGATTGTCGGGGTCCCCGAGCTCGGTCAACGCCCCGAGGTCGTGGGCCAGCTGATCGGCCGCCGCCCCGGTGGGAGTGACCACCAGCACCGGTCGCCGGCTGCCCAGGCGGATCAGCCCGGCCAGCACGAAGGCCTGGGCCGGGGTGGCGACGGCCAGGGTGGCGGTGGACGCGCCGACGACCCGCGTCAAGGCGGGCTCGTTGCGAAGCAGGGCAGGGAGCGAGCGGAGGCTCACCTGCTCAGGGTATCGGGATTGATGTAGCTCCCCACCCGGTCACCGGCGCCGGGGCTCCCAGCGGAATTTCCAGAGGGCGAAGGCGAACGCGGCGGCGGCCCAGAGGAGCATGATCAGGATGTCACCGGTCTGGAACCCGGAGCCGGGCCCGGTCTCGAAGGCGCCCACCAGGCCCTTGACCAGGTGCCGAACCGGGAAGAAGTCGGCGATCTTCGCCAGGATCGACGAGTTGTTGATCGGGTAGAAGACGCCGGAGATGAACACGATCGGGAAGGCGGTGCCGTTGATGACCGCCGGGGCCGCCTCGCCGTTCGGGACGATGGCGGTCACCGCCAGACCCAGCGCCGAGAACGTCAGCACCCCGATCAGGATGGTGATGGCCGCCGCCGCCGAGTGGTACGGGAAGTGCAGGTTGAACCCGACCATCCCGATCGACACCACCAAGATGGTGATGAGGGCCACATTGATGATGACGCTCCCGACGATGCCGGCGATGTAGGAGAGCATGGACATCGGGGTGCCCCTCATCCGCTTCAGCACCCCCGAGTCCCGACGGATGCAGAGGGTGATGCCGAGGTTGATGTAGCAGGCGGAGACCAGCCCGAAGACCAGCATGGCCAGCACCAGGTACTGGTTGTAGCGGAGGGTGGAGTCCTGGATCTTCCCGCTCCCGGCGCCGGTGCCGATCACCAGCAGGAAGATGACCGGGAACATGAAGGTGAACACCGCCGCCATCGGGTTCCGCCAGTAGATCTTCTGCTCGTAGCGAACCTGGTCCCTGGCGACGAGGAGGTCGTTCATGCCGAGGGGTCGGTTCGATCGCCATCCGAGCTCCCCCGGGCGCTCGGATGGAGGCGGACGGCCTCCTCCACCGCCACCAGACCGTTCAATCGCTCGAGGTCGCCGACGCAGTCATCGGTGAGGGCGAGGTAGACATCCTCGAGCGACGGCCGCTGCACGGTCAGGTGCTCGAGTCGCTCACCGCGGGCTACCGCCCAACCGGTGAGGTCATGGAGGAACACGGTGGCATCGGGAAGGCTGAACTCCACCGCCCGCTGCTGAACCCGGGGGAAGCAGCCTCCGGGAATGGGAAGATCGTCCAAGCCCACCCCGCTCGGCAGGGTGAACCTGACCGTCGTCACCCCGGCGTCCCGTCCGCCCAGATTGTCGGGCGTCCCCGACGCCACCACCTTCCCGTTGGCGATGACCGTCACCAGGTCGGCCAGCGCCTGGGCCTCGTCCATGTAGTGGGTGGTGAGCACCACCGTCCGGCCCTCGTCGCACAGCCCCCGGACCAGGTCCCACGATTCCCGTCGCGCCGACGGGTCGAACCCGGTGGTGGGCTCGTCGAGGAAGATGAGCTCGGGATTCCCGATCAGGGCCAGCCCCAGATCCAGGCGGCGCTGCTGGCCGCCGGAGAGCGTCTTGATCTTGGCCCCCTGCTTCGCCTCCAGGCCGACCAGTTCGACCACCTCGCCCACCGGTCGCGGCGCCGGATAGATGCCGGCCCGCTGGTGCATCGCCTCGGTCACGGTGAGGAACGGGTCCACCGCGCACTCCTGGAGGACGATGCCGATCTTGGCCCGCAGGCCCCGGTCCCGATGGGACGGATCGCGCCCGAGGACCGTCACCTCGCCGCCGTCCCGATGGTGGAAGCCCTCCAGGATCTCGACGGTGGTGGTCTTCCCGGCCCCGTTGGGCCCGAGCAGGGCCAGCACCTCGCCGCGCCGGACTTCGAAGTCGATTCCCTGTACTGCCTGAAAATTCCCGTAGGACTTGGTCAGGCCCTTGACCGAGATAACGGTGTCGGTGTCATGGACCACTGAGCGAGCGTAATGCCTGGCCAAGAAAACTTCTTGGCGGTCGCGGCTTCTTTATGGCTTCTTTAGGGATCCGTAGTCCGCTCAAGACTAGAAATATCCGACGCCCGCCGACCGGCTCTCCGGCACCGGTCAGGTGGTGGTGTTCACCCGGTTCATGGCTGCCTCCACCCCGTCGGCCAGCACCGCTTCCACCGCGTCGGCGGCTTCGGCGACGGCCACCGCCAGCAATTCCCGCTCGGCGGCAGCCGGGCGCTTGAGGACGAAGTCGGCCCCGGGTTGGCGCCCGGGGGGCTTGCCGATCCCGATGCGTACCCGTACGTAGTCATTGGTCTTCAGGTGGCTGTCGATGGACTTCAGCCCGTTGTGCCCGGCGCTTCCACCTCCCGCCTTGATCTTCACCCGGCCGGGGGGCAGATCGAGCTCGTCATGGACGACGACCAGCCGCCGGCCCAACCCGTCGGGACCCAGACCGGCCCGGCGGACCAGATTGGTGACGGCCAGCCCCGACTCGTTGACATAGGTCGAGGGGATGGCCAACAGCACCGGACGGTCGTGAATGCGCACCGTGCTGGCCTGGGCATGGAGGCCCTTCTCCGCCCGGAGCCGGGCATGGTGGCGTTCGGCCAGGAGGGTGACCACGTCGGCCCCCACGTTGTGGCGGGTGCCCTCGAACTCGGGACCGGGATTGCCCAGGCCGACCACCAACAACTCGGCCGGGGACCCGGTGCGGGGGCCCGGGCGGCGGAGCAGGATTTACTCCTCGGAGGATTCGTCGGTGCTGGCCGCACCTTCGGCGGCCGGTGGGGCCTCGCCGGCGGCCTCGGCGGCCAGGGCGGCGGCCGCAGCTTCTTCCTCGGCGGTGATCTGCACCCTGGGAGGCTGGCCTGCCACCACGGTGGCATCCGGATCGGTGTCGACCTCCACCACGGCGGGGATGGTGATGTCGCTCACGTGGAGCGAGCCCCCGATGATCAGGTCGGTGATGTCGAGATCGAACGAGGTGGGGATGTCGGCCGGCTTGGCCTTGATGGCCAGGGTGAACAGCTGCTGGTCCACGATCCCGTCGCCGTGCTGGATCTCCATGGCCTCGCCCACCAGGTTGATGGTGACCTCGGCGGCGATGACCTCATCCCGGCGCACGATCAGGAAATCGACGTGGGAGACGACGTTCTTCACCGGGTGGCGCTGGATGTCCCGGGCCAGGGTGAGGAGGCTCTTGCCCTCGAGCTGGAGGGACAGCAACGTGTTGAGTCCGGCTTCGCCGGCCATGGCAATTCGGAAGTCACGGGCGACGATGGAGACCGGCACCGCTTCGGTGCCGTGGCCGTAGACCACGCCGGGGATCTTCCCCTCGGCCCGGAGGCGGCGGGTGGCGCTGGTCCCCGTCGGCCGGCCGGCCTCGGCTTCAAGCGTGATCTCGGGCATGCGGGGACTCCTCGGGTGGGGCTGGCAACGGGTGCTGGCGACTGGATGCGGGTAGCGGGCCGGTGACCCGATGGGACGACAGCCACATCGGCGTGCAGGCCCAAAGCTACGGCCCACCATGATAGACGGCGGACCGGGGACCCGGCGAACGGGGCGGCGACGGGCCGAATCGAGGGGTGGGAGGACGCCGGGCGGGAGGGCGCCGGGCG
>DATARI010000206.1:0-22154 GCA_036264255.1 Acidimicrobiales bacterium
ACAATAACGGATGTGCTTTCAGTGTGGCGAAGTCTGTAAGGACCAGGGGTCGACCCGCACTCATGGTGATGTCGACAGTTAGCCACGCGCAGTGGGCTGGATATGGGTCGTCAAAAGGGAAATCAGTCATCGGCCCCGCCCCTCCTTGTCTGTCGTCGAACGGCTATTTGCCCCGCATCAGGGAACCTTGGCCAACGCCTGCGCCACGAAACCCTGCAGGGTGGAGTTGTCTAGCGCCCCGATGTCTCCGAGGGCGACGATCATCAAATAGCTGCCCTTCCGGACCATCACGAACCCCTGGTTGGCGTCGACACCCTGGATCGTGAGGGTGGCCGTCCAGGCGGCACTCTGATCCCCGTAGGTGGGCGCTGACATCGGCCCCATGGTCCCGCTGATCGACTCGGTGCCGGACGTCTCGTTGAAAGACTTGCAGCCGTTGAGGGTGGAGGCGATCGTGCTGAACGCCGTGGTCGACGAGGAGTAGGTCCCCAGCTCCTCCGACAATGACGGCAGGGACCCTCCCTTGGCGAAGTCGGCGTGGGTGTACGACGTCGAGGCCACCTTGGTCAGGGGGTTGGAGTAGCAACTCGACGAGGCGTTGTGCGGCGAATTATCGACCGACCACCCGCTCGGCAGATCTGTGATCGAGAGCACCAGGGACTGGATGCTGGGCGCCGGGGTAGTCGTAACGGGCGGCGCGATCCCGGCTGACGTTGTCGTGGTCGTTGTGGATGTTGTGGCAGTCGACGAGCTCACGGAGGAGCAACTGGCGAGGACGACGCCGATGACCAGCACCACCAGGACGGCGAGACGTTTCATTCGGCCGGCATCACGGTCTGGATCACCAGGGCGATCGTGGCGGCGGCCGAAGCCCGGTTGGCATGGACCGCCTGGGCGTCCAGCCGGCCGGCCTTGTTGGCTCGGTCCAGCTCAGACCGAGCGAAGGACAGATACTTCGCCACCTCGCCGGCGGCGACCTCCGCTGCTGTGGGCGGGATGACGGGCTCAGGGGTTGGGGCGTTGGGGTCCGGCGCCGGCGGCTCGTACTTCGGGAAGATGGGCATGGTGTTCACTCGGCCTTTCGATACGGGAGAAGCTCGGCCAACGGTAGACCTTGTTCGATCAGCCGCGCCTCGACCATCGTGGCGGCCGCGACCTGCCGGTCGGCAGCGCCGAGCACGTAGCTGCCGCAGATCACTTCCTTGGTGTGGCGCATCCGGCGGGCGGCGGTATCGACGTCGACGCCGGCAGCCACCAGCTCGGTGGCTGCTACCCGCCGGAAGCTGTGAGTGGTGGCCTTGAGGCCGAGTCCCTCGGCCAGGGTGGCAATGTGCCAGGCGAGCGATTTGGCGCCCATGGGACCCTCGGTCGCATCCGGGCTCAGTAGCCAGCCGAAGGGCTCGTGATCGGTCAGGGCCGCCATCAGGCCCCGGAACCGTTCGATGATGGCCATGCCCTCGACTCCCAGCCAGACCGTCCGCTTGCCGTCCGACGTCTTCGGATCAGCAAGGTGCTGACCACCGCGTGCGGCCACCCACTGCCGCTCGATCCTGATGGTGCACGCCTCTGGGTCAATGTCGTCCCACCGGAGCCCGCACAGCTCCCCCCGCCGGGCCCCCGTCATCGACGCCATGGCGATCGCCATGGCCAGCACGATGTCTTCTCGGCCGCCCTCGGCTCGTGGGGCGGACGCCTTCATGATCATGCGAGCCACGTCGACCGGGGCTAGTGGCGATCGCTTGGCCTGGGCCCGTGGGGGCGGCGTTGCGGCGATGGCCGGATTCGAGCTCATCCAGCCCCGCCTGACGGCATGGTTGAGAGCAGCCCGGAGCACGGCGTGGGTCTGGCGGATGGTGTTGTCTGCAAGGGTCAGGGACTCGATGAAGGTCTCGACGTGGTCGGTGGTTGAGCTCGGCCAGGCAAACCGCCTTCAGCTCGGGCGTGAGCCGTTTGCGTACAGTCTGGTAACTCTCGATCGTGGTGTCCCGCCGACGCATCCGCTGCATCTGGTCGAGGTACCGCGTGAAAAGCTCGTCGACGGTGAGCTGCGAGCCGGGGTCGGCGGCCGCCCGGGTCTCGGCCTCCAGCTGCTCGATGAACCGCTCGAGCTCTTCGGTCGCTTGGCCGCGCCCGCCGTGGTTGCGGTGCACCACCTTGACCACCTTCGACCGCTGCTTCCCGTCGATTCGGACCCGGAGCCGGGCCCGGGTGTTGTCGAGCCACTGCACGCTGCCGGTGCCATGTCCTCGCTTCGGGGTCACGCCGAGATCCTGGCAGGTGGCTGAGACACAACTGAGGCACGGAGGGCCATTCCGCTGGCATAATCCCTGGTTGACGGTGAGCCGGCCGATAGGCGGGATTCTGTGAGCCCTCTTGCGAGAGCCCGGTGGCCATCCATCTAAGCGGTCCACCTGGGGGCGGCATTCCCGAAGGAACACCGGGCGGGCAGCCCGGACCCCCGGTTTGACCTTGCTCCGGGTGGGGTTTACCAAGCCGTCCGGGTCACCCCGGACGCTGGTGCGCTCTTACCGCACCGTTTCACCCTTACCTGTGCGGCACCCGAGGGTGTCGCCATCGGCGGTCTGTTCTCTGTGGCACTGTCCTGCAGGTCGCCCCGACTGGCCGTTAGCCAGCACCCTGCCCTCTGGAGTCCCGACCTTCCTCGGCCCGGCCCGGTCGAAGGGTTACCTCCTTCCGGAGCGAGCCGCGGCCACCTGGCCGACTCACCGTCGACCTCATGATCCCACAGACTGGCAGGTGATTCTCAGATTCCAGGCACCGTCGCCCAGCCTTGAGGCAGCCTCGCCGTAGTCTGTCGCCGTGGAAACTTCTCCGAGCGCGGCTACCCGGACCTCCCGGGGACCAGAAGGCTCAGAGCCTCCCGCCCTCTCCATCGGCGAGCTCTACGGCCGCATCGACCGGACCCTCCGGAAGGCGTTCCCCGAGGACTTCTGGGTATCGGGGGAGGTGCGGTCCTTCAATGTCAGCCCCCGGGGCCATTGCTTCATGGACCTGGTCGATCCGAGACACGCCCAGGACGCGGCCTCCCCGGTCCTGAAGGTGAAGTGTTGGTCCACCACCTGGCGCCGGGTCCGAACCACCCTCGACCAACTCGGCATCTCCCTCGACACCGGATTGGTGGTCCGGGTCCGAGGCAAGGTGGAGTTCTACAAGCCGCGGGGCGACATCAGTTTCATCATGACCGCGTTGGACACCGATGCGCTGTTGGGAAAGGTGGCCGCCGAGCGGGCCCGACTGGTGAAGGCGCTCGTCGACGAAGGTCTGTTCGACCGCAACCGGCGCCTGGCCGTGCCTCGGTTGCCCCTTCGCATCGGGTTGGTCACCAGTCCGGGGACCGAGGGGTATCGCGACTTCATCGGACAGCTCGAGGCCTCCGGCATGGCCTTCGACGTCCGGGTGGTGGCGACCCAGGTCCAGGGCCGGGCAGCCGGGAAGTCGGTGGCGTTGGCCATTGCCGGCCTGCAGTCCGAGGGGTGCGACGTCCTGGTGGTGGTCCGGGGAGGGGGCTCCAAAGCCGACTTGTCCACCTTCGACAGCGAGTTGGTGGCCCGGGCCATCGCGGCGTCGAACGTCCCGGTATGGACAGGCATCGGCCACACCGGCGATCAGTCGGTGGCCGATGAGATCGCCAACCGCACGTTCATCACTCCCACCGATTGCGGGGCCGAATTGGCCCGGCAGGCCATCGGTTACTGGGCCTCGATCATCGAGCAGGGGGTGGCGACCGCCCGCATGGCCGACTCGGCGGTTGGCGAGGCCTCCCTTCATCTCGACCGGTGCCGGAATCGGCTGGCCATGGGCGCCCGGATGCACTTGGGCCGCCATGCCGACGGGTTGCACCGGAAGGCCTCGTCGTTGGGCGGGACCGCCCAACGCCACCTGGACGAGGCCGATCGATTGATGGTGAAGCGGCTGACGCTGCTGGCTGCGCTTCCGAATCGGATCATCGAGACAGAGGAACGCCAGATCCGGCAGTGGACCCAGCTGCTCGGCGCCTATGACTACCAACGGCAGTTGGAGAGGGGCTACTCGGTCACCCGAGGCGACGACGGCTTGGTCGTCCGTTCCATTGCCGGCCTGGCTCCCGGGACCGGATTGGTGACCCGGCTGGCCGATGGCGAGGTGCATTCCACGGTGGATGTGGCCCGCGACGAAGAAGACGAACATGATCGAATGAAGGAGACACAGTGATGGCCACCAACGACAAGGTCGCAGAGGACGGTGGCGGCATCGATCCGGCGGCGTCGGTGAAGGGGTTGAGCTATTCGGATGCCGGGAAGGAGCTCGACGCCATCATCGGGGAGTTCGAGAGGGGCGGCGTCGACGTCGATCGCTTGGTTGAGCGGTTGGAGCGAGCCACCTCGATTGTTGATGAGCTCGACCGGCGCCTCCGCCGCACCCGCATGCAGGTGGAAGAGTTGGTGCCCCGGCTCGAGGCCATCGGTCGGGCCGATACCACCCCCGAATCCGGCGATGACGGTCAATCCGACGGGGTAAGCGACTACGACGAGGACGAACTCATTGCCGAACTGGCGGTGGATGACCGTTCCGGCGGTGAGAGCCCGCCCGGCCTGTTCTGACCCGCCCGTGGGTAGCCCGATCCCCGTCCCGCGACTAGATGTTGCGCTCTCGGCCGGTCCAATAAGGCTTGCGCAGCTCCCGCTTCAAGACCTTGCCGGATGGATTGCGAGGCAGGATGTCGATGAAGTCGACCGAGGTGGGGCACTTGTAGTGGGCCAACCGCTCCCGCGAGAAGGCGAGGATGTCCTCCACCAAGGCTTCGTCGTCGATGCCCGCCTCCGGTGACTTCACCACGATGGCTTTGACCGTCTCTCCCCATTTGTCGTCCGGTACCCCGATGACGGCGGCGTCGGCGATGGCGGCATGGGAAAGAAGGGCGTTCTCCACTTCGGCCGGATAGACGTTCTCCCCGCCAGAGACGATCATGTCCTTCAGGCGGTCGTGGAGGAACAGATAGCCGTCCCCGTCCAACCAACCGGCATCCCCGGTTCGGAACCAGTCGTCCTCCGACAGCACCGCCGCGGTGGCCTCGGGTTGGTTCCAGTAGCCGAGCATGTTCTGCTGAGACCGGGTCTCCACCTCGCCCACCTTGCCGATGGGGAGGACTTCGCCGGAATCCGGGTCGACGATACGCAGCTCGACATGGTCGAACGGCCGACCGGCCGACTGCAGCAGCCGGGCCCGGGGGCCGTCCGGATCGTGATCCTCGGGAAGGAGGGAGGTGATCGCCCCGGTGGTCTCGGTGAGCCCGTAGACCTGGGCGAAGTTGCAACCGAGGGCCTTCATGGACCGGACGAGGACGTCCTCACTGATGGGCGAGGCCCCGTAGAAGACCGTACGCAACGACGAGACATCGGTGGTGGCCAGCTCGGGGGTGGCCAGCATGAACATCAGCACGGCGGGGACCACGAACGTCTCGGTGATCCGGTGTCGGGCGATGAGGCCGAGCACCGCGGCCGGGTCGATGTCCCTGACGATGATCGAATGACCGCCGCGGGACATGCCGGCCAGGGCCCACCCGCACCCGCCGATGTGGAACAGGGGCATGGCCACCATCGAGACGGTGTCGGCGCCGATGGCGAAGACCCGGTCCGCCTCGTGGAGCAGAGAGGAGATGTTGCGCCCGGTGATCATGACGCCCTTGGGGAGACCGGTGGTTCCCGAGGTGTACAGCTGGGTGATCACATCTCGGGGACCCGGCTCGAACCCGGGGTCGTCAGGATCGGCTTCGACGTTGGCGTCGAGCCAGGCGCCGAGCTCGTCCAACGACACCCACTCCCGCACGCCCGTCGCCACCGCGGCGATCTCCTTGCCGGCGTCGGCGTAGTCGGTATCCACGAACATGGCAACGGCACCGGAGTCCATCACGATGGCGGCCATTTCGGCCGGGGCCAGTCTCCAGTTCACCGTCACGTTCACTGCGCCGATCAGGGTGCAGCCGAAGAAGACCTCGAAGAACTCGATGCTGTTGCGGTCGAGGAAGGCCACCCGGTCGCCGGGGCCGACTCCTTTGGCCTGGAGAGCTGTGGCCACCCGCCGGGCGTTCCGGTAGAGCTCGCCCCAGCTGACCGTCCGATCCCCGGCGGTGAGCATGGGGGCGTCGGGTTGGGATGCGGCCAGCTGGCGGAGCATCCCTGCGGCCGTCCGGTAGTCCCGCGGGGTCGCCTGATCGACAGTGTGTTCGGTCATGGGGGCAAACTGTAGGCCCATCCGCCGGGGCCCGGAAGGGGAGGGACCGGGGGGTGCTACAACGTGGGAATACCGGCCGGGGCGGCCGGCCAGCGGCGGCCGGGAGCGCGGAAAGGGGCCAGGCGTGGATCATGTGGCACTGACGGCCGTCGGGGCCGACCAGCCGGGCATCGTGGCGGCATTGACCGGCGTGCTGATGGACCTCGGTTGCAACCTCGAGGACTCGACCATGAGCATCCTCCGCGGCCAGTTCGCGGTCCTGCTGGTGGTGGCGGTTCCCGACGACACCGGCGCCGAGGCGGTCGAGACGGCCTTGGCGCCGGTGGCCGACCGGCTGGGATTGATGGTCGTGGTCCGGGCCGTCCCCCGCCACCCCGGATCCGCCGACGGAGGTTCCGAAGTCGCCGCCGATGCTGAGGCCGCCGCTGACAGCCCGGTCTACGCCTTCTCGGTCCACGGGGCCGATCGGCCGGGAATCGTCCATCGGGCAGCCGAGGCGCTGGCCGAAGCCGGGGGCAACATCATCGATCTGTCCACCCGGCTGGTGGGCGCGGACGCCGAGCCGGTCTACGTGCTGACCCTGACGGTCGGGTTCGAGCCGGGAACCGATGCCGAGGCGGCCGCCGCCACTGTCCGCCGGTCGGTCGAGGCCTTCGGGGTGCAATGCCACGCCCACCGGGTCGAGATCGACGTCCTCTGAACCGGCCCGCCGGATCCTGTCCATGCCTGTCCGACCGGTGCTGATACTGCCCCACGACGTGCTGGTGACGCCGGCCCGCCCGGTGGGGAGGACCGACGCGGAGACCCGGGCGCTGGCCGCCGATCTGGTGGACACCATGCAGGCGTCGCCGGGATGCGTCGGCCTGGCCGCCCCCCAGATCGGGGTGGGGCTGCGGGCGTTCGTCGTCGACGTCACCGGCCATCGGTTGGCCCGGTCCTGTCACGGCACCATCGTGTTGTTCGACCCGGTGGTCGAGGTGGTGGCGGACCCGGAGACGGCCCGGGAGGGGTGCATGAGCGTCCCCGACCTCACCGGCGACGTGGCCCGGGCGACTCGGGTGACGGTTTCGGGGAACGACGCCGACGGTCATCGGCGCTGGTTGGAGGTGGACGCCTTCGAGGCCCGCGCCGTTCTCCACGAGATGGATCACCTCGACGGCCTGGTCTTTCTCGACCGGGTAACGGGCCCCCACGGTGTCTTCCCCCGTAAGGTGTACCGGTGACCGATTCGAACACTCCCGCCCCTGCCCCTCCTGCCGACGACCGGCTCTATTTCCGGCAGCTACTGGCCGGACGCGATTTCGCGGTGGGCGATGCGGTGGCCCAGCAGATGGTCAATTTCGTCTATCTCATCGGGGACCGCACCACCGGCGAGGCGCTGATCGTCGACCCGGCCTACGGGGTCGACGACCTGCTGGCCCTGCTGGCCGCCGACGGCATGGAGTGCGCCGGGGCGCTGGCCACCCACTACCACCCCGATCACGTGGGCGGGGACATGATGGGCTGGGGGATCGAAGGCATCACCCGCCTGCTCGAGCTGGCCCCGGTCCCCATCCATGTCCAGGCCGACGAGGCACCGTGGGTGGAGCGGTCGACCGGCGTCAGCGCCGGCGACCTGGTGACCCACCATGGCGGCGATGTGGTGTCGGTCGGCGGGGTGCCGATCACCCTGATCCACACCCCCGGCCATACCCCGGGGAGCCAGTGCTTTCTGGTGGACGGACGGCTGGTCTCCGGCGACACCCTCTTCCTCGACGGCTGCGGTCGTACCGACCTCCCGGGTGGGGATCCCGAGGAGATGTTCGAGTCGCTGACCACCCGGCTGGCCCGTATCCCGAACGACACGATCCTCTACCCGGGCCACCTCTACTCGCCCGAACCCTCCGCTTCGTTGGGCGACGTCCGCGACCACAACTACGTGTTCCGGCTGTCTACGCCCGAGCAGTGGATGACCATGTTCCGCCAATGAGCCAACCACTGGCGTCGGACGCCACCATCGTGGTGGTGGGAGCCTCGTTGGCCGGGATGCGGGCCGCCGAGGAGATCCGCCACCTCGGACACTCCGGCGAGGTCGTCCTCATCGGTGATGAGACCCACCCTCCCTACGACCGACCGCCGTTGTCGAAGCAATTCCTGGCCGCGAAGTGGGACGAGGAACGCATTCACCACCACACGCCCGAGAAGCTCGATGCTTTCGGGCTCGAGTTCCGTCTCGGCCTCCGGGCCATCGGGCTCGACACCGACGCACACCGGGTGGAGTGCGACGACGGTAGCCAGGTGCACTACGACGGTCTGATCATTGCCACCGGGGCCCGGGCCCGCTGGCTCCCCGGCACCGAGGGGATGACCGGCGTCCGCACCCTGCGGACCCTCGATGACAGCCGGGGACTGCGCGACGACCTCACCAAACTCGGCGAGGGGGCGCGGCTGGTGGTGATCGGGGCCGGGTTCATCGGCGCGGAGGTGGCGGCCACCTGTCACGGCATCGGGGCGAACGTCACGGTGGTCGAGGCCCTTCCGACCCCGCTGGCCGGGGTGATCGGCCAGCAGATGGGAGAGGTGTGCGCCGGCCTGCACCTCGACGCCGGGGTCGCCCTTCGGCTCGGGGTCGGGGTGGACAAGGTGGTGCCCAGCCCGGAGGCGGCCTCGCCCCTCCAGGTCCACCTCACCGACGGGTCGGTGCTGGATGCCGATGTGGTGGTGGTCGGGGTCGGGGTGACGCCGGCGGTCGACTGGTTGGAGGATTCGGGTCTGACCCTGGTCAACGGGGTGATGTGCTCCGATCGGTTGTTTGCCGCCGACTCGGTGGTGGCCGCCGGCGACGTCGCCCGGTGGACCCACCAGCAGCTGGACGAGGACATCCGGATCGAGCACTGGACCAACGCCGCCGAAGGTGGGGCCCTGGCCGCCCACAACCTCATTGCCGGTTCGGCGGCAGCCGAGCCGTACACGCCGGTGCCGTTCTTCTGGTCTGATCAGTACCAGGCCAAGATCCAGGTTCTCGGCCGTCCCGATCCTGATGATGAGGTGGTGGTGGTCGACGGGAGCGCCGAAGCCGAGGGCCGCAAGCTGGTGGCGCTCTACCGTCGGGGGGACCGACTGTCGGCGGCCCTGGCCATCAGCCGGCCCCGCCAGCTCATGGCCTACCGGCCGCTGCTGGCCGCCGCCGCCTCCTTCGACGAGGCGCTGGAGGTCTCGCGCCTCTGACCCCGACCGTCGCCTGGCTTGCCGGAGGTCCCCGCCGGGCGCCCGACCCGGAACCGGCGGGTGAAGGCGGCCAGCCACTCCCGCTGCTCGGCTGACGGTTCGATGCCGCCGTAGGCGAACCCTTCGATCACCGAGGCGGCCGCCAGCAACTCGTGGCGACGCCCGGGATCGGCCTCGGCCAGCCGCCCGCAGTAGGCGGCCAGGGTCTCGTCCTCCCTTCGGACGATCCCGGCACGGGCGCCAGCCCGAGCCAGTTCGAGAGCGGATCGGTGGGCCCAGGTCGGCGGCCGCCGGACCCGCCGCCGCCGGGTCTCGAAGGCGGCGGCCGACACGACGAGGACGGCGCCGATCGGGACCCAGGGGAGGCGACCGAGGAAGTGGGCGGTGCCGGCGGCGATGACCGAGCCGGGGGAGGGGTTGGCCAACGGCACGTCGGCGGTGGGGTCGAAGTTCTGCCAGCCGTAGCCCGGGAACCAGACCTGGACCCAGGCGTGGGCGTCCTTGGCCTGCACCTGGTAGAGGTCGGTGATCGGGTTGTAGGAGCCGGGGACGTATCCCACCGCCTCTCGGGCCGGGATGCCGAGGGACCGGAGCATCACCGCGGTGGCGGTGGAGATCTGCTCGCAGAACCCGACCCGGGATCCGAAGAGGAACGAGTCGACCGCGTTCTGGTTGGCCGGCAGCGGAGGGATGTCCGTCGAATAGTGGATGTGGGTCGACATCCAGGCCTCGATGGCGCTGACCTTGGCCTCGGTATGGGGGTCGGGGTCGCCGGGGGTATCGATGCCGGCGGTGATCTTCTGGGCCAGGGCCGCCACCCGCGGATCGGGCTGGGCGAGTTGCAGGTAGCGCTTCTGTTGATCGGGGGTGAGGGTGGCGGCCGGGATCCCGCCGGCCCCGACGGCGGTCGCGGCCACCAGTTGGGCGGCGGTGGCGGTGCTGTCGGCCGACACCACGGTATAGACGGTGCCGGCGCCCATCGAGGTGCTCGACACGATGGTCCCGTCGTTGGTGACCAGCAGGTGCTGGGACTGGAGGTAGACCCGCTGGGCATTGTCGGCGTGGAACACCAGGTTGGGACCGGACTGGGCGAGGTAGAAGGTCTGGATATTGGTGCTGGCCGGGGAGAGGGTGGCCTGCTGGTCGCTGGCCAGCGGAACGTCGAAGGGGGATCCCGAGGTCAGCTTCTGGACCGAGGGGCCGTCGGCGGGAAAGGCCGACTGCATCCAGCTCTGGCCGTCCCAGGTGTCATAGGTCTGCCCCACCCAGAACGCCGGCCGGGTGGCCCGCACCCGCATGACCACCTGGTCGCCGAGGGTGGCCCGGACCCCGGTGTTGAGGGACTTGGCGAAACCCAGGAACCCGCCGACCCCGGTCTTCCCGCTCGGACTGGCGGCGTGGGCCGGGAGCCCGGCGGAGCCGCCGTCGGTGAGGTTGCTCGGACTGTCGACCGGAGAGGCTCCCGCCGACGACGAGGGAAAGATGAGGGAGGTCGAGACGTGGGGGGCGGGAAGGAGGGACACCAGCACCACCGTGAGCACCGCCACCACCACCCCGGCCACGCCGAGGGTTATCCAGGGCACCCCTTCGGCCCCGCTCATCGACTGCCACATCGACACCAGGCCCCAGAGGCCGCAGACCACCCAGGCCAACACGTAGATGCCCAGCGAGAGGTCGACGGTCTGGGCGGCGGCGACCGCCATCAGGGCGGCCGAGCCGGCCAGGGAGTAGGCGACGTCCTTGCGGGCGGGGACGTCGAAGGAGTGGGTGGAGAGCACCCAGGCGAAGAGGGCGGCCAGCGGTGCCTCCACCGTGGAGATGTCCCCGGGGGTGGCGCTCCGGGTCACCTTCACGATGAACCAGACGAAACCCCCCACCACGCAGGCGGCGAGGATGGGTTTGACCAACGGCCAGGGATGCTGGCGCCGCCAGTAGGAGAAGGCGTTGCCGATGATGGTGGCGGCGATGGCGAACAGCGCCAGCGAGGCGCTCAGCTCCCCCTGGCTCCAGCAGGCGGCGATGGCGATGATCACCACCAGGGTGGAGGCGACCCGGAACCGGACCGAGTGCTCGGCCGGCCCCGGCCGGTTGGCCTCCACCACCCGGGTCCAGAGGGTCATGCCGGCGACACCGCCCGGGCCAATCTTCGTCCCAATTCGATGCGGTCGAGCACCACCCGCTCGCACCGCCCAGACGACTCGAGGGTGGAGACCCGCACTGGAACTCCCCGGGAGAGGTATCGGGAGACGAGGGCCATCACCCGCTCCGCCTCCCGTTCCGCCGCCTCCGGGTCGGTCGGCAGGGAGACATCGACCACCATCGGGCTGTCAGTGGCCCGTTCGGTCTCGCTGACCATCAGGGTGCCGGTGTGGGAGGTGGCGGGCCAGTGGATCGACCGCTTCAGGTCGCCCGGTTCGTACTGGCGGATCCCCCGGGCCTCGCCGGTGATCGAGGAGATGCGCCGGGCGGCATCGCCGAGGCTGTCGGTGGCGGCTTCCTCGGCGTCGCCGGCCACACCGGTGCGGGGGGCCACATGGAGGGGCCGGGGCAACGGGACGACCACCTCCCGTGCCCACCACACCATGCCGAACGGGGAGGAGGAGGCGACTTCGACGACGACGGCGTCGATCACCCCGCGTCGGCGGGGCACCACCTCGACGGTCACCGACCGCCCACCCCGGGCGGGCCCGACGGCGCGCACCTCGGGGCCGAGGGGGAGCAGGGGTTGGATCCGGATCGGGCCGTTGGCGGTCATCGTCAGTGACGCGCTCCGGCCGGCCACCGTGTCCGACGGGGACTGGAGGCAGGTGACCCGGGCCCGGCGAGCCGAGAACAGCGGGGCGACCAGCCCGGTGGCCAGCACCGCCGCCAACAGGGCCCCCACCGATTGGACCCAGCCCGACCAGCTGGAGTGGGCCACGCTGGAGAGGGCGACCACCGCGATGAAACTGCCCACCACCGGCCCGTACCAGTTGACGGCGTGGACCCGCCGCTTCGGGC
The DNA here is from genome assembly GCA_036264255.1 of Acidimicrobiales bacterium. GTDB lineage: Bacteria > Actinomycetota > Acidimicrobiia > Acidimicrobiales > RAAP-2 > DASZIT01. Next base: position 12,439 of record DATARI010000206.1, read on the forward strand.
GACGCCCGGAGGGCAGCCGGCGCCGGAGGCGCGGGGTGGGAGGAGCGGTGGGCGTCCGGGTGGCGGTCAAGGCTGGGGAACGCCGACCGCGGCGATGATGCCGCGCACCAGTTCCCGCCCGTCGCCGGCCGACCCGTCGATGATCAGCCGGTGGGACAGGCAGGCCACCGCCATCGCCTGGACATCCTCAGGGGTGACGTAGGACCGGTCGGAGAGGATGGCGTAGGCCTGGGCGCTCCGGATGAGCGAGATCGCCGCCCGGGGGCTGGCCCCGAGCCGGACGGTGCCGGCCGTCCGGGTGGCCCGGACCAGCTCGACGGCGTACTCGGCCACCGGTGCCACCACGTCGACGGCGGAGGTGGTCTCGATGACTCGTTCCCATTCCCGGGGTTGGCACACGGCTTCGAGGGCTTCGAGGGCGTACCGGCCGCCATTGTGGAGGACCAGCTGGGTCTCCGTCCGGGCGTCGGGGTAGCCGATGGAGGTGGAGAGTCCGAACCGGTCGAGTTGGCTCTCCACCAGCGGGTGGGTGCCGAGCTGGCCGACGGGATTCTGGGTGGCGATGACCAGGTGGGGGCGGGGGAGGGGCCATGACTCCCCGTCCACCGACACCTGCTGCTCCTCCATGGACTCGAGCAGGGCCGATTGGGTGCGGGGCGGGGTCCGGTTCAGCTCGTCGAGCAGCACCACATGGGCGAAGACGGGTCCGGGCCGGAAGTCCCAGGTGCCGGTGTTCTGGGCGAAGACGGTGATGCCGGTGATGTCGGAGGGCAACAGGTCGGGGTGGCCCTGGATCCGGGACAGCTTGGCGCCGAGCGTGGTGGCCAGGGCTCGGGCCAGGACGGTCTTGCCCACCCCCGGCACGTCCTCGATGAGCAGATGGCTGCCGGAGAGGGCGGCCACCACCGCGACAGTCACCGCTTCCGGGGTTCCGAGCAGCACTCCCGACAGGGCAGCGTGGAGGGCCCGGGCCACCGCCGCGGCTTCCCCGAAGGCGGGTCGGGGGCCGAAGGCGGCCTCGACGACCGGCACCGCAGCCGGCATCGGTCCAGAGTTCGTCACGCCGGTCCCGATGCTGGTCCCTGTCTCGGTCGTCATACGGTCCCTCGTTCCGGTATGAACCCGGGCTGTCTGTGCCCAGCCGGGTCCGAGTGCGATCCGGGCGCACTCGCGGCTTCCTCACGTTACCGGTCCCCTTCTTTGTTCATCGGTCGGTTCGACCCCCGGGGTGAATTCCGCTCCTGACGACCCGCCCCTGGGGCCTCCGACCTGGTCCCGGGTGGCCCCAGGGGTTGCCCGTCGACAAGCCGGACCCGGAGGTCCATACTTCGGTGATGGCCTCCGAGCCGGCCCATCTGCAGATTGTCGATCCCCGCAACGCCGAACGGCACCTCCGGGTGTCCTGGCACGCCACCAAGCGGGTGGTCGTTTTCAGCCAATGGCGGGACGGGGTGTGCGTCGCCACCACCCCGGTCGACCTGACGGAGATCCCCGGGGTGATCGGGGTGCTGATCAGTGCGCTGGAGGACGCGTCGAAGAGCACGCCGACCGACGCCGCCTCACCCAATCCCACCGCCCAGTCGGTCAGGCAGGACATCAACGAGTTGGTGCGGGATTGGCTCCGGCCCCGACTGGCCTCGATCACCGCCCTCACCCCGCGCTCGAAGTCACTTCCCGACGAGGTCGAGCCGACCGAGGTCTGACCCCGAGGCGTCCCTCCGGATCAGAAGTCGAGCCGGATCAGAAGTCGAGGCCGGAGAGTTCGGGGATGGTGGCCTCGGACCGGCTGCGGGCCCGCAGCCAGCGCTCCCGACGGGTGCCCTGTTCGTCAGCGGAGATGGTCGGCTCCACCACCTGCCGCGGGGTCCAGGTGCCGGCGACGTCCTGCTCGTCCTTCCAGGTGCCGACGGCCATGCCAGCCAGGTAGGCCGCCCCCAGGGTGGTGGCCTCCAGTACCGGGGAGATCTCGATCGGCCGGCCGCAGGCGTCGGCCAGCGCCTGGGTGAACACCTGGTTGGCCGACATCCCCCCGTCGACCCGGAGCGCCTCGATGGGCAGACCGGAGTCGGCCTCCGCCGCCAGCAGCAGGTCGCAACCCCGATGGGCGATTCCCTCCAACACCGATCGCACCATCTGGGGGCGCCCGGTGCCGCGGGTGATGCCGACGAAGGTGCCCCGGGCCCCGAAGTCCCACACCGGGGTGCCCAGTCCGAGCAGGGCGGGGACGAACCAGACGTCGCCGGTGTCGGGGCAGGCCGCCGCCACCGAGTCGGATTCGGCGGCGGACCCGATGAGGCCGAGGTCGTCGCGCAGCCATTCCACGCAGGTCCCGGCGGACAGCATGATGGCTTCGATCCCCCAGGTCACCGCGCCGGCCCGGCGCCAGGCGACGATGGGGATGGTGCCGGCTTCGCCTCTGGAGGCGAACGACGGGCGAACGTCACCGACGCACTGGTCGAGCATTCCGCCGGTGCCGAAGGTGGCCTTGGCCAGTCCGGGCCGGGTGCAGCCCTGGCCGACCAACGACGCCTGCTGGTCGCCGGCCATGCCCCCGATGGGGGGCCGGCCGGGGAGTTTCGCCGCCTCGCCCATCAGCCCGCTGGAGTCGACGATGGTCGGAAGCATGGAGAGCGGGATCCGGAGCTCGTCGAGGACGGCGGCGTCCCACTTCGAGCCGTCCCGGTGGACCAGGCCGGTGACCGCGGCATTCGACGCGTCGCTGATGTGGAGCTGGCCGTCGGACAGCGCCCAGGCCACCCAGGAGTCGACGGTCCCGAAGGCCAGCTCCCCGCGCTCGGCCCGGGCCCGGTCGGGGTCGAACTGGTCGAGGAGGGCGGCCACCTTGGTGGCCGAGGCGTTGGGGGCCAGCCGGAATCCCTTGGCCTGGAGTTCGAGGCAGGTGCCGACGGTGCGGAGGTCCTGCCAACCGATGGCGGGACCGATCGGCTCGCCGGTGGCCCGGTCCCAGACGATGGTCGAGGCGCGCTGGTTGGCGATGCCGACCACCTCCACCGGACCGCCGTCGGCCAGGGTGGTACCGGCCACATCGAGGACGGCCGCCGCCAGGGCGGCGGCATCGAATTCCACCAACCCGGGGAAGGGGGTGTCGGGCAGCACCTGGACATGATGGACGTGGTCCACCGAGCCGTCGGCCTGCACGATGGAGCCACGGACCCCTGAGGTCCCGACGTCGACCACCAGGATGCTCATGGCCGGCCTCCATCCGGGGAGCCCGGCCAGGCCAGTTCCCCGAAGGGCGACGGGAGGCCGAGCTTTCCCGGGTTGAGGATCCCGTTCGGATCCAGCGCCTGCTTCATCGAGGCCAGCACCTCGAAGGCGCTCCCGAGCGCCCCGGGGAGGAACCGGGCCCGGTTGATCCCGATGCCGTGGTGGTGGCTGATCGCCCCGCCGGCCGAGATGGTGGCCCGGGTGACGGCGTCCCACGCCTCGGTGTAGTAGCGCTCGACCCAGGCGTCGTGCTCGGCGTCGCCGCTGTCCGGGGGCCGGCCGGCGAAGGTGAAGTAGAGGCAGGCACCGTCGGTGTAGGCGTGGCTCTGGTGGGAGGATGCGGCCAGCGTCCCCTCGATGCCGGTCAACGCGTCGACCACCGCCCGGTAGAGACCGGGGAGCGCCGCCCACCGCCCCGAGACTTCCACGGTGTCGACGACGATGGCGTGGCGCCAGAGCGGGGCCAGGGCGGAGACGTCGTTCCGGTTGGCCAGCCAGTGTTCGACCAGTTGGTCGTCGAGCCGATCGGCGTTCCGGCACTCGTCGTCGACAATGGCCAGGGTGGCGTCCACCAGGCCGGGATCGGCCTCGTCGAGGACGATGAGCACGTTGGTCTCGCCCTGCTCGAAATTGCGACCCGACTCGGTGGCGTCGTAAAGACGGAGCACGGCCGGGGTGGCGCCCCGCCGCAGGATGTGGCGGCAGGCGTCGAGGCCGTCGGCGAAGGAGGTGAACCCGAAAGCCCGCCGTCCCGAACCAGCGGGCATCGGGTGCACCCGAAAACGGCCTTCGGTGATGACCCCGAGGGTGCCCTCGCTGCCGACGAAGAGCTGGGTGAGGTCGGGCCCGGTGGCCGCCCGGGGGGCGTGGCCGCCGGTGCGCACCACGGTGCCATCGGCCAGGACCACCTCGAGGCCGATCACCATGTCCTCGATCTTCCCGTAGCGGTTGGAATACTGACCGGCGCCCCGACAGGCCAACCATCCGCCCACGGTGGAGAGATCCATGGACTGGGGCCAGTGTCCGAGGGTGACCCCGTGGTCGTCCTGGAGCCCGGACTCGACGTCGGGCCCGAAGGTGCCCGCTCTCAGATCAGCCACCAGCGAGGTGGTGTCGACGTTCCCGATCCCCGAGAGCCCGCACATGTCGAGGGTCACCCCGCCGAAGACGGGGACGGAGGCGCCGCACACCCCGCTGCGTCCACCGGCGGCGGTCACCGGCACCCGGGCGTCGTTACAGGCGGCCAGCACCGCGGCCACCTGCTTGGTGTCGGTGGGCCGGGCCACCAGCGCCGGTCGGGCCGGAACCTGTCCCCGGGTCGCCCACCCGATGGCCAGGGGCCACCAGTCGCGCCCGGCCTCCGCTCGCTCGCCCTCGTCGTCACTCACTTCGTCACAGACATCCATCAACCGGTTGCGAAGGGCGGTGTCGACGCCGACCTTGGTGCCCCCGATCCGGTCGGTGACGGCCTCCGGCTCGGCATCGATGGGGGTGACCGGGGTGGGTTGGCTCATGAAAGGTCCTTTAGGTTCCGGAACCGGAAACTTAGATCGATCCGGTCGTGACCGTGGAGGGAAACACCGGGGTCCGCCTCTCCCGCAGTGCCGCGACCCCTTCGACGATGTCGGGGCCGAGAAACCCCAACATCTCATAGGCGGCGGACTGGTCGAAGATCGGGCCGGCCGCCTTCAGCCAATTGTTGAGGGCGCGCTTGGTCCAGCGGATGGCGGTCTGGGAGCCGGTGGCCAGCGTGTCGGCGATCCGGAGGGCCTCGTCGAGCACCTGGTCGCGAGGGAGTGCCTTGGTGACCATGCCGATGCGTTCGGCTTCTGCCCCGGTCAGCATCTCCCCGGTCAGCAAGTAGTAGCGAGCCTTGGCCATCCCGGCCAGCAGCGGCCAGACGATGGCGGCGTGATCGCCGGCGGCCACCCCGAGCTTGACGTGGCCGTCGCCGAGGCGGGCGTCCTCGGCGCAGACGGAGATGTCGGCCAGCAGGGCCACCACCAGACCTGCACCCACCGCCACGCCGTTGATGGCGGAGATCACCGGCTTGTCGCAGTTGATGAGGTTGTAGACCAGCTCGCTCATCTCGGAGAGCATGTGGGTCACCCGGTCGTTGTTGCCGATCATCCGTTCCACCATGGCCAGGTCCCCGCCGGCCGAGAACGCCTTCCCCGCCCCGGTGACCACCACCGCCCGGGTCTCCGGATCGGCGGAGATGTCCCTCCAAACTCCGGCCAGCTCGGTGTGCATCGTCTCGTCGGCGGCGTTGTACTTCTCTGGCCGGTTGAGCGTCATCAACAGCACGCCGTTCTCCCGGCGTTCGAAGGTCAACTGCTGGTACCCGTCGTAGGTCATGTGCGGCTGTCTCCCGAGGGTTGGTTGCGGTGATGGTGGCAGGGGTCGGGTCGGTCCGGTGTCCTCCGCCCGACACCGTCGACGGTGATCGTCAACCTGCCGAGGTCAGTCGAGCGCCCTGGAGCCGGTCACGGTGACTCGGTGGCCACCCGTCCGCCGAGCGGCTCGGTCCCGACCGGCTCGAGTCCGGCTTTGGTCAATTGTTCCTGGATTCCGGAGGTGTAGGCGTCCGCCTCCCGCCGGCAGCGGTCGGCGTCCCAGCCCAGCTCGGGCCCGATGAGCGAGGCCACCGCATCGGCCGCCAAGGCAGTGGCCCGGGCGTCACGGAGCCGGGCGCGGGTGCGGCGATCCAGGATGTCGGAGATGGACCGGGCCATCTCCTCCCGGACCCCGTAGACGGCCTCGGCGCCCAGGTAGGGCAGACCGGGCACCAGGGGGTCGAGCAGCTCCGGCCGTCCCTCGGTGATGGACAACACCGAGGGGGTCTCGGTTCCGAACCGGCCGGCCAGATGGACGGCGGCGGCTTCGGCGGGAGTCTGGTCGATGGCCCGAGGGTGAGCCGGCGCCCCGCCCGGCAGGGGCGGATCATGCTCGCCGGTGCCGGCCCCGTGCAGGCGCATCCGCTTGGTGACACATCGCAACGATCGGCGACCCAGCTCTTTGGTCACCGCGTCGACGGTGTCCTCGGCCATCTTCCGGTAGGTGGTGAGCTTGCCGCCGGTGACGGTGACGACCCCGGTGGCCGAGGTCCGGACGGTGTGGCGGCGGGACAGATCGGCGGTCCGATCGCTGAGCGCATGCTTACCCTCCGGCGGAGCCAGCAGCGGGCGTAGCCCCGACCAGATGCCGGTGATGTCGGCCCGGGTGATGGGCTGGGTGACGACGGCGTTGGCCGCCCCCAGGATGTAGTCGACGTCTTCGGGGAGGCAGGCCGGATCGTCGAGCGGCCCGTCCCACTCGGTGTCGGTGGTCCCGAGGTAGACCTGTTCGTCCCACGACACCACGAAGATGGAGCGGTGGTCTTCCCGCACCGGGATGACCGCGGCGATGTCGCAGGGGAAGGCCGCCGACGGCACGGTGATGTGGATCCCCTTGGCCGGGCGGATCGAGTGGGGGTTGTGGTGCTCGTCGAGGGTGCGGACCTCGTCGGCCCAGACACCGGCGGCATTGACCACCACCGACGCCCGGACATCGAACGCGTCGCCGCCGTCCGGCGCGACTCGGGCTCCCGAGACCCGGCCGTCGGAGCCGGTGGTGAGGGAGACCACCCGGGTGTGGTTGGCCGCCACTGCGCCGTGATCGAGAACCGCGGTGCGGGCCACCGCCAGGGTCAACCGGGCGTCGTCGGTCCGGGCGTCCCAGTAGAGGAACCCGGCAACCAGGTGATCGGTGCGCAAGGTGGGGAGGTGGGCGAGGGCCTGGGCTTTGGTGACCTTCTCGTGGCGCCGCCCGATGCGGACCCCACCGGTGAGGTCGTAGAGCCAGAGGGCGGTGCGGTAGACCCGGGCGACGCTGCGGTTGACCACCCCGCTCTTCCCGAACAGTGGGATGAGGAAGGGCAGCGGGGAGACCAGGTGCGGGGCATTGTCCAACAGGCGCTGCCGCTCGGCCAGGTTCTCGTAGACCAGTCGGAACTCCTTTTGCTGGAGGTACCGGAGGCCGCCGTGGACCAGTTTGGAGGATTTCGACGAGGTCCCGGAGGCGAAATCATCCTTTTCCACCAACGCCGTCTTCAGCCCCCGGCTGGCGGCGTCGAGGGCCACCCCGGCCCCGGTGATGCCACCCCCGATGACCAGCACGTCGAAGGTCTCGGAGGTCAACCGGGCGAGGGCATGGTCGCGGCGAAAGGGAGTGGGTCCGGGACGGGAGTCGGACGTCGGATCAGGCGGGGGCGGGGAATGACCGTCGGACACGCCCGAAGCCTGCCACAGGTCTGCCGACCATCTCGCACCCCTCCGGCGTCCCGACTCGAGCCGCGCCGGGGAGGGGAGGAACCGGCTTATCTACAATGAGTGTTGAAAAACAATCGTTGGTGATATAGTGATTCTCGATGAAGACGCCAGAGGAACTCACCGAGCTGTTCCGGGCCAACGGGCGCAAGGTGACGGCCCAGCGCCAGTGCATCTTCCGGGTGCTGCAGGGCGACGTGAGCCATCCCTCGGCCGAGGCGGTCCACTCCGCCGCCGTCCGGGAGATGGAGACGATTTCTCTGAAGACGGTGTACCAGACGCTCCACGATCTGTCCGAGTTGGGGGAGATCTCCTCGCTCGACGTGGGGACGGGGATGATCCGGTTCGATCCCAACGTCGATGATCCGCACCACCACTTGGTCTGCCGGCATTGCGGCAAGGTCCGCGACCTGGTGGCGTCTTTTCCCGACCTGAAGATTCCCCGGGGGGCGGATCTCGGCTTCGACGTCGGTTCCGCGGAGATCGTCTTCCGGGGGCTCTGCCCCGAATGCCAGTCCACCCTTCAGCCATCGCCATGACAATCAACCCAAGGAAGGAAACACCGTGCCAGCACTAAAGGACACCAAGACCGAGGAAAACCTCAAGGAGGCGTTCGCCGGCGAGAGCCAGGCCAATCGCCGTTATCTGTACTTTGCCCAGAAGGCGGATGTCGAGGGTTACCCCGACGTGGCCGCTCTGTTCCGTTCGGTCGCCGAAGGCGAGACCGGCCACGCGTTCGGCCACTTCGACTTCCTGCGGGAGACCGGTGACCCGGTGACCGGCGTGCCGGTGGGTCCGACCGAGGACAACCTCAAGTCGGCGGTCGAGGGCGAGACCTACGAATACTCCGAGATGTACCCGGGCTTCTCCCGCACCGCCCGGGACGAGGGCTTCGACGAGATCGCCGAGTGGTTCGAGACGCTGGCCCGCGCCGAGAAGAGCCACGCCGGTCGGTTCTCCGAGGGTCTCGCCTCGGTCTCCTGATCGAGAAGCCGCCCCGGCCGTCGACCGGCTGAGCCCCGGCTCGGCCGGCGCCGGGGCGGCGCAGGAAGCACCCATGGTGGCAACGGCCGGCCCCGGATTGAGCCCGGGGCCGTGCCGTTGGGCCATTCCCATGGCGCCACCCGAGTGACGCCACCCGTTCCTACTGCCGATCCAGCCCTCCGAGGACGACGATGACCACCACCTACGACCCAGGCCACCCGAAGTACTTCGAGGAGCCGGACCTTCGCGTGGAGATGGAGCGGGTCTTCGATCTGTGCCACGGATGCCGCCTCTGCTTCAACCTCTGCCCGTCGTTCCCGACCCTGTTCTCCGCCATCGACTCCCGGGACGGCGATGTCGGGGCGATGACCACCGCTGAACAGGATCAGGTGGTCGACGAGTGCTACCAGTGCAAGCTCTGTTACATCAAGTGCCCCTATGTGCCACCGCACGAGTGGGAACTCGACTTCCCCCGCCTGATGATGCGGGCCCACGCGGTTCGCCACTCCGATGGCGTCCGGCTGAAGGAGCGGGTGACCGACCAGTTCCTGGCCCGCACCGACCTGTTGGGGAAGGTCTCGACCAAGACGGCCCCACTGGTCAACGCCATGACCGGCCGACCGGGGTCGTTTTCCCGACGGATGATGGAAAAGACGGTGGGGATGGCCTCGGAACGGCTGCTCCCACCGTATGCCCGTCAGCGGTTCTCCTCCTGGTTCAAGCGGCGCCGGCCGTCGATCCGGACGACCGAGCCGCAGGGTGCGGTGTCGGTGTTCCCGACCTGTTTCATCGAGTACATGGAGCCCGACATCGGCAAGGACCTGGTCAAGGTTTACGAGCACAACGGGGTCGAGTGCTCGCTGCCGGAGGGGGCGAAGTGCTGCGGCGCACCCTGGCTGCATCAGGGCAACATCAAGGAGTTCACCAAGGCGGCCGAACAGAACGTGGCGGCATTGGCCAAAGAGGTGCGGGCCGGCAAGGAGATCATCGTCTCGCAGCCGACCTGCGCCTACGTGGTGCGGAAGGACTACCCGATCTACTTGGCCCACACCCCGTCGGCCGCCGACGCCACCCTGGTGGCCGAGCACGTCGCCGACCCGGCCGAGTACCTGGTGGCGCTGCACAAGGCGGAGAGGACCCAGTTGGCGACCGACTTTCCCGGGCGGGAGTCCGGAGCGGTGCCGGACCAGGTCACCT
>DATARI010000219.1:0-29912 GCA_036264255.1 Acidimicrobiales bacterium
GAAGCCGCCGTTCCCGGTGCCGCCCCACAGGTAGGGGGTGTTCAGCTGCTGGGCGGCGAAGGTGAGGGCGGCCACCACCGTCCCGGAGGTTTGCGGCGCGTCCCCGAAGGCGAGGGCCAGGGTGAGGACGGTATCCACATAGACGTCGGAATGGTTGTAGTCGGCGACGGCGGCGCTCAAGGTGGCCGGCGATCCGGCCCCGTTGGCACAGAGCATCGACGCGGCGGAGTACACCGCGTCGACCGGGTCGTAGGGCGATGCCGGGGAGGCACCGGAGGGACCCACCGTCGCATAGGCGGCGAAGGTGGCCGGCTCGAACTGCATCGGGCCCTCAGCCCCGGCGAAGTTGGCTCCCGACCACACCCCCGGGGCGTTCGACTGGCCACTCCCGGACTCGACCGTCCCGATGGCGGCCAGCACCGCCCAGGACAGGCCGGGACAGGAGCCGGACGCCTGCTGGTAGAGGGAGAGCCAAGCCGCAGGAATCTCGGGGCCCGGGCTGACGCCACCCGCCCCCGGACCCCCGCCCGTCACCGTGCCCGACGTGGTCGCGCTGGCGGCGGTGAGACCTCCAGCCAGCCCCGATCCCTGCCCCATGACCACGGTGACCACCACCATCGTCACCACCATGAGGGCGGCCAGCAGTCCGCCCAGTACCACCAGTGCCTTGCCCATTGCAGATGCCTCCGCCCTCCAGTGCCCGACGGGGTGAGCGGCCGGGCTCAGAGGGAGGTTGCCGCCAGGGGCGGCCCGACTCCGCAGCTCTCCGCAGTAGACCACTGCCGGCAACGCCGATCAAGGGTCACGTCGACTTGGTGTCCTCGGTGGGCATCCGTCCTGGTCCGGCCCCTTAGCGTCCGGGTAAGTAGGCTCCACCAGAGGCAGCCAACACGTTCAGAGGAGGTCCACCCCTTGCTCAGCACCATGCAGGACGCACCATTGCTCGTCAGCGGCATTTTGCGGCATGGCCAGGAGGTCTACGGCGAGAGCTCGGTCCTGACCATCACCGGGCCGAACGGCGAAGCCTCCGAAGCCAGCTTCTCCCAGGTGGCCGAGCGGTCGGAACGGCTGGCCGCCGCCCTGGCCCGGTTGGGCATCGGCGATAGCGACCGGGTCGGCACCTTCCTCTGGAACAACCAGACCCACCTGGAGGCCTATCTGGGTATCCCCGCCATGGGGGCGGTGATGCACACCTTGAACATCCGGCTCTTCCCCGAGCAGTTGGTCTACGTGGTCAACCACGCCGAGGACAAGGCGGTCATCGTGGATGCCTCCCTGATTCCGCTGCTCGGCCGGGTCCGCGACCAACTCAGTACCGTCAAGCACATCATCGTCGTCGGCGATGGCGACACCGATGCGTTGGGGGACAGCTTCGAGTACGACGAGCTGTTGGGGGCGGAGGAGCCGGGCTACGACTGGCCGGAGCTCGACGAACGTCAGGCCGCCGCCATGTGTTACACCTCCGGCACCACCGGGAACCCCAAGGGGGTGGCCTACAGCCACCGGTCCACCTTCCTCCATTCGATGGCCATCACCTCGGCTTCGTCACTGGGCATCCACGAGGAGGACCGGGTGCTGTCGATCGTCCCGATGTTCCACGCCAATGCCTGGGGCACCCCCTACGGCGCCTTCCTCACCGGTGCCGACATGGTCATGCCCCAGCAGTTCCTCCAGGCTGCCCCACTGGCCGCCATGATCGAACGCCACCGGCCGACCCTCTCCGCCGGGGTGCCCACCATCTGGAACGACCTCATGCGCTACGCCGAATCCAACCAGGTCGACCTGTCCTCCCTCCGGGCGGTGACGGTCGGGGGGGCGGCGGTACCCCGCCATCTCATCGAGGAATTCGAGAAGCAGTTCGGGATCAACATGATCCAGGGCTGGGGGATGACCGAGACCAGCCCGCTCTGTGCGCTGGCCATCCCCCCGAAGGGCACCCCGCCGGAGGAGGAGATGGATTGGCGGGCCAAGACCGGGCGGATCGTCCCCGGCGTCGAGATCCGGATCTGTGCGGAGGACGGCACCGTCCTTCCCCGCGACGGTGAGACGGTGGGCGAGTTCGAGGTACGGGGACCGTGGATCGCCGCCTCCTACTACGGTGACCCGAGCCCCGAGCGGTTCCACGACGGCTGGCTCCGGACCGGCGACGTCGGCTCGCTGGACAACAAGGGGTTCATGCAGATCAGCGACCGCACCAAGGACGTCATCAAGTCGGGGGGCGAATGGATCTCCTCGGTGGAGCTGGAAAACGAAGTGATGGCCAATGCCGGGGTGTTCGAAGCCGCGGTGGTGGCGGTGCCCGACCCGAAATGGAGCGAACGCCCACTGGTGGCGGTGGTCCGGGGCGAGGGCTCCAAGGTCACCGCCGAAGAGCTGGTGGAGCACCTTGACGGTCGGGTGTCGAAGTGGTGGGTGCCGGAGCGGTGGACCTTCATCGACGAGCTGCCGAAGACCAGCGTGGGCAAGTTCGACAAGAAGGTGATCCGGGCCGACTATGCCGACGGGAAACTCGAGGTCATCGAGCTCGAGCTCCCGAGCTCACGTCCGGAGAAGTGAGCGACGACACCCAGGCCGTCGCCGACCAGCTGGAGGTGATCTCGGCCACGCTGGCCGATCTCGCCCTCCACCGGCTCTGGCGGGCCTCCGAGTCGATCCAGGCCGGCGAGCCCCCGGATCCGGCGTTGGTGGCCGAGGAGAAGCGGATCACCCGGGCTCGCCGGGCGGTGGAGAAGGCCGCCCTGCTCCTGGCCGGTCCGCCGGGCGCGCCGACGACCGCCGGGCCGATCGACGACATCTAGATCGGGACCCGGGCACCGGGCACCGGCGTGGGCGGATTCCGTCAGGGCTCATGCCAGTACAGATAGGTTGATCCGGTGGCCGCGGTTCTGATCGCCATTCCCGAGCTCGATTTCGATCCGACCGAAGTGGCGGTGAGTTGGAAGGTCCTCTCCGATCTGGGCCACGACGTGCGCTTCGCCACCCCGGAGGCGACCCCGGCCCGGGCCGACGAAGTGATGGTGACCGGCCGAGGTCTCGATCCGTGGGGCTTCCTTCCCGGCTTCTCCCAGCTGGTCGGGATCGGACGAGTCCTCCGGGCCGACGACCGGGGTCGGCGGGCGTACGCCGAACTCCTGCGGGCCCCGGCGTTCATCAAGCCGATTGCCTGGACGGAGATCGGCGGTGATTTCGACAGCCTGGTCCTGCCCGGCGGGCACCGGGCCAGAGGCATGCGTCAGTACCTCGAAAGCGCGGTCCTCCAGGACGTCGTCGTCAATGCCTTCCGCGACGGCAAGCCGGTCGCCGCCATCTGCCACGGTGTGTTGCTGGCGGCTCGCAGCATCGATCCGGCCACTCATCGCTCGGTGCTGTATGGGAAGAAGACGACCGCCCTCACCTGGAGTCTCGAACGCCGAGCCTGGAGCGTGGCTCGGGTCACCCGGTTCTGGGACCCGGGCTACTACCGCACCTACCGGGAGGAGCCGGGGCAGCCGGCGGGGTTCATGTCGGTGCAACACGAGGTGACCCGGGCCCTCGCCTGCCCGGGGGATTTTCTCGACGTCGTCCCCGGAACGCCCGACGCCGGCATCAAATCCAGCGGCCGGTCTCGGGACACTGCGACCGATGAACGCCCCGCCTTCGTGGTCGAGGACGGGGCGTACATCTCGGCCCGCTGGCCGGGCGACACCCACACCTTCGCCAAGCGGTTCTCGTCGGTGCTGTGACGGCGGAACCGACCTTACGCGAAAGCGCCCGTCCCACAAGCTGACGAGGATCGGGCGCTTTGCTTCATTTGTGTTCCGAGGACGAGTCGCTTGGAGAAATGGCACCCAAGAGGAGCATCCTTGCTCCTTGCCGTTGCAACGCTCCTGCTTCGAGCCGCTTGCCTGTTACCTCACTTGGGCCTACCGGGATTGCTCCCGTACAATCCGCCGCGATCCATACTCAGGATGGGTCACCTTGCCGGTCTCGCATAGGCGCCTCCTTTCGGACCCTCTCCGGTCCTCATCGCTACCCCGATTCTATCCGGCCGCCGGGCAGGTGGAAAGGGGTCGGAGAGACCCCCAGGTCACCCAACGCACACCTGATGACGACTCTCGACCGACCGGGGAAGCGGCCGCTCGTACGCGGGAACGGGCAACCGCTCTAGGGTGCGGCTATGGCCAAATGGACCCCAGCAGACATCCCCGACCAGAGCGGTCGCACCCACGTGGTGACCGGGGCCAACAGCGGGCTCGGCGAGGTGATCGCCACCGAACTCGCCCGCGCCGGTGCCAAGGTCATCATCGCGTGTCGGGACACCGCCAAGGGTGAGCGGGCGGCGTCGGCCATGCCCGGCGACACCGAGGTCCGCCATCTCGACCTCTCCGATCTGGCCTCGGTGCGGGCGTTTGCCGCCGGATTGGGAGACATCGCGGTGCTGGTCAACAACGCCGGGGTCATGGCCACCCCGAAGCGGCGAACCAAGGACGGATTCGAGCTGCAGATCGGCACCAACCATCTCGGCCACTTCGCCCTCACCGGGCTGTTGCTCGGTCGGATTGCCGATCGGGTGGTCTCCATGTCCAGTTTCGCCCACCGGATGGGCCGGATCGACCTGGAGGATCTCAACTGGGAGCGCCGCCGATATCAGCGCTGGGGCGCCTATGGCCAATCGAAGCTGGCCAACCTGCAGTTCACCTACGAGCTCCAGCGTCAGTTCACCGCCACCGGATCCAGCCGCCTGGCCTTGGCGGCCCACCCCGGCTATGCATCGACCAACCTGCAGTCACATACCGATTCCATTCAGGACGCGGTGATGGGCCTCACCAATCGCCTGTTCGCGCAGACCGCGGCGATGGGAGCCCTGCCGGCACTCTACGCCGCCACCGTTCCTTCGATTCCCGGTGGTTCGTATGTCGGTCCCGACGGAGCTCTCGAGCAACGGGGCTACCCGAAGATCGTGAAGTCGTCCAGGCGCTCCTACGACGAGGTCACCGCCGCGGGGCTCTGGCAGTTGTCGGAAGGACTTACCGGAGTCACCTTCACCGACTTCTGAGCCCCGAATCCCGACTCCGGACTACCGGCCGGTCTGGCCGTCGATGAGCTCGCGGAGGATGTCGGCATGGCCGGCGTGCCGGGCCGTCTCTTCGAGCAGGTGCATCAACACCCACCGGAGGTTGGCCGGATCCCCGCCACCGATGGCTTGGCATGGCTGGTCGAGGCTCGACGCCGAAGCCACCACCGAGTCGACCCGGTCCCAGTTCGCCCGGTAGTCCACGATGGCGCCGACCAGGGTGTCCTCCGGACGGACCGACTCGTCGGGGAGGGCGTCCTCCCGGCCGGCGAAGCGCTGCAGGAGCCAGAGGGACTCGGCATGGGTCAGGTGCTTCATCAGCCCGAGCAGGGTGGTGCCGCTGCTGACCGGCGAGGTGCGGGCCGCCACCTCGTCGACGCCGCTGACCTTCCGGACCATTGAATCGCGTAGGTATTGCAGTAGCACCTGCAGGGTCTCCCGCTCATCGCCGTCCGCGCGGGGTGGCTTCTGGTCGGGCACGCGGCTCCGCCTAACCGGCCCCGGTCCGGGCGCCGGCCCCGGTGCACTGGTTGAGGGCGTTGATCAGCTGGCGGAGCCGGCCGTAGTGCATCCGGTCGAAGCGGAGGGCCAGCCGGGGCTGGTCCAGATGATCGTTGTCGGCCCGCTCCGGGGAGAGCGGCTTGGTGGCCCGGATCCTGCCCTCCACGATGTCGCCGAACCGTTGGTTGAGGCTGGCCACCTCCGCCTTGTCCGGGGCCACCAGCAGCCGGATCACCAACAGGTCGCCGACCCAGCGGGCCGACTGGTAGTTGCGGTAGAAGCCGAGCAACTCCTCGGTCGCCTCGGTGATGTCGTCGGTGATCATGAACAACGACCGGTCGTCGTCGGAGATCAGCCCTCTCGGGGCGACCTGCTCGTCGAGAAACCGGTCCCATCCGGACCAGAAGGTGTCACCGGGGATGTCGAGGAGCACCACCGGCGCCGGTTCGGCCTTCCCGGTCTGGAGCAGGGTGAGGAGCTCGAATGCCTCATCCAGGGTGCCGAACCCTCCCGGTAGCGCTACGAAGCCGTCGGACTCCTTGATCAGCATCAGCTTCCGGGTGAAGAAGTACCGCATCTCCACCAGTTTCGGGTCCTGGGCGATGAAGGCGTTGGCCCCCTGTTCGAAGGGGAGCCGGATGTTGACCCCGATCGACTTCTCCCGGCCCGCCCCCTCCATGCCGGCGGCCATGATGCCGGGGCCCGCCCCGGTCACCACCATCCATCCGGAGGCGGCCATGGAACTGGCCAGGTCCCGGGCCTGGCCATAGGCCAGGTGGTTGGGCAGGGTCCGGGCGGAACCGAAGATGGTCACCTTCCGATCGTGGCGGTAGGGGCGGAAGACCCGGAACGCCTCGGCCATCTCCCCGAGGGCGGCGTCGGCGATCTTCAGGTCGACCACGTCGGTCTGCTCCAGCACCAACCGTTCGATGGTGGCCAGGATCGAACCGTAGAGCCGACGCTGGGCGGGGGAGGCGTCGGCGGGTATCAGATGCCCGAGCATCCGGACAACCCCCTCGGGGTCGATCGGGGGCCCGTCGACGTCGGAGGGGCTCATCGGCAGAGATCAGAAATTGGCGGCGACCGCGGCCGGGGTGGGGGGTACCCGGCCGTAGAGGGTGGTGCGTTGGGCCAGGGTGCGGCCCAGCGGGGCGACGATGGCCTGGAACCCGTCGGCATCCATCATCTGGCCGTGACTGGCCCCCGCCGCCCGGGAGATGTTCTCGTCCATCAGGGTGCCCCCGAGATCGTTGACCCCGGCCCGCAGCAGCTGCCGCACTCCTTCCACCCCCATCTTCACCCAGCTGATCTGAATGTTCTCGATGGTGTCGCGGTAGGCGATCCGGCCGACCGCATGCATCAGCAGGGTCTCCCGGAAGGTCGGGCCGCGCCGCGACTTCTTCTGGAGGTAGATGGGCGTCGCCATGTGGACGAAGGGCAGGGGGACGAACTCGGTGAACCCCCCGGTCTCCCGTTGGAGGGACCGGGTGCGGGTCAGGTGCCGGGCCCAGGCCCGCGGTTGTTCGACGGCCCCGAACATGATGGTCACATTGGAGCGCAAACCGACTTGGTGGGCGGTCCGGTGGGCGAACAGCCACTCCTCGGTGTTGATCTTGTCGGGACAGAGGACGGCCCGCACCTCGTCGTCGAGGATCTCCGCCGCCGTCCCCGGGAGGGTCTTGAGGCCGGCGTCGCGGAGAGTGGTCAGGTACTCGGACAGGGGGACCCCGTTCCGCTTGGCCCCCTCGGTGACCTCCAGGGCGGTGAACCCGTGGATGTGGATGGTGTCGGACGCCTCCCGGACCGCCTTGATCACCTCGAGGTAGTAGTCGCCGTCGAACTTCGGGTGGATGCCGCCCTGCAGGCAGACCTCGGTGGCGCCCAGTGCCTCCGCCTCCCGGACCCGGTCGGAGATCTCGCTCAGCTCCAGCAGATACGGGGTCCCCCGGAGGTTGAGGGACAGCGGGCCCTTGGAGAAGGCGCAGAACCGGCACTTGAAGGTGCAGACGTTGGTGTAGTTGATGTTCCGGTTGGCCACGAACGTCACCTCGTCGCCGATGATCTCCGCCCGGAGCGCATCGGCCACTTCCGCCACCGCCCGCACCTCGGGGCCACGGGCGCGGAACAGGGTCACGATCTGGTCCTCGTCGACTTCTTCACCGGCCATCACCGACGCCAGCACTTCTCCGATCGCGCTCCCCGAGGAGGGGAGGGGCACGGCCAACAGCGGTCCGGTCTTCGTCCCGGTGAAGGGAGCCAGCAGCTCGGGCGGGAGGGTTTCGCCCCCCGAGCTCCAGGGATGGTCCCGCCCCAGGCCCTCGGCGTCGGAGGCGTCGAGCACCGGGAACCGCATCGGATCCGACAGCCAACGGGTCGGATCGAGGGCGAACTCGGGATAGATGGTCAGCCGCGGCGCCAGGGTGTGGCCGTCCGCCTCGGTGGCGGCCCGCAGGATGCCGAGCGCCGGCCAGGCCCGCTCGGGGTTGACGTGGTCGGCGGTGACCGGAGACACCCCGCCCCAGTCGTCGATGCCCGACGCCAGCAACGAGCCGAGATCGTCGGAGAGGTTGGGGGGAGCCTGGAGGTGGATCTCCGGCGGGAGCAGCAGCCGGGCGACGGCGATGGTCCAGAGGAATTCCTCCGGCGGGCAGGGCGGCGCCTGGTGCATCGAGGTGCCCGGCTTGGGCAAGAAGTTCTGGACGATGACCTCTTGGACATGGCCGTGGCGCCGGTGGCTGTCGGCAATCGCCTGGATGGTGTCGATCCGGTCCTGGCGGGACTCCCCGATGCCGACCAGCAGGCCGGTGGTGAAGGGGATGGCGGCCGCCCCGGCCGCATCCAGGGTGGCGAGCCGCCGCGCCGGGGTCTTGTCCGGCGCCGACCGGTGGGCGGCCAGATCGGGATTCACCGACTCGATCATCATCCCCTGGCTGGCGGCAACCTGGCGGAGCCGGATCATTTCCTCGCCGGTCAGCGCCCCGGCGTTGGCGTGGGGGAGGAGCCCGGTCTCGTCGAGCACCGCCTGGCAGGCCGCCGCCAGGTAGTCGACGGTGGAGGAGAACCCGTGGTCACCCAGCCATTCCCGGGCGGCCGGGTAGCGGTCTTCGGGGCCCTCGCCCAAGGTGAACAGTGCCTCATGGCAGCCGGCCGCCCGCCCGGCCCGGGCGATGGCGACAACCTCGTCGATCGAGAGATAGGGGGACTCGACCCGGGCCGGCGCCTTGGCGAACGTGCAGTAGCCGCACCGGTCGCGGCACAACATGGTGAGGGGAATGAAGACCTTGGGGGAGAAGGTGACCCGGTTGCCGTGGGCCGCCTGCCGCACCGCCCGGGCCCGGGCCTGAAGGCTGGGCAGCTCGGCATCGAGCAGGCCGCCGGTGTCCACGACCACCGGGTTTGGGGCTTCGGGGCGCACCGAGGGAGAGCCATGGTCAGCGGGCATCGCCGTTACCCTATCCGGGGTGGTCAGGGTGCCGACCAATCGGACGGTGGCGTCGGTGTCAGCTGATCGGGTCGGAAAACCCCGGGGTGTTCAGGGGACAACCACGTCTCCAGCCGCATCGTGGTCGACCAGCCAGATGACTTCCTCCGCCGACACCCGGCCCGCCGGCAGGTCCTCGCCGGCCATCACCCGGGCGAAGGCCTCGCGCTTGGATCCACCGTCCACCGTGAACACCACCAGGCGGGCCCGGCGGATGGCCGGGAAGGTGAGGGTGATCCGGTCGTGGGGATTGTGGCCCAGCGGATCGCGGTTGGCCACGACCAACGTGTCGGGGTCTTCGATGGCGAGGGCGTCGGACTCGGGGAAGAGGGAGGCGGTGTGGCCGTCGGGGCCCATGCCCAGGTGGACGAGGTCGTAGCCGGGCAGTCCCTCCAGGAGCGTCTGATAGGCGGCCGCCGCCTCCGCCGGCTCACCCGACCGGTACATCGGATGCTCCGACCGGATCGGCCCGACCTGGTCGAGGAGGGTCTCGTGGCAGAGCCGGTAGTTGGACTCGGCATCGTCGAGGCTGACGCATCGCTCGTCACCCCAGTAGACGTCGACCGTCGACCAATCCACCGAGGTTGCGGAGGTCTCGGCCAGACGCTGGTAGGCCTGGCCGGCCGTCGTCCCCCCGGATAGGAACAGCGAGAACCCGTCACTCCGAGGCCGGGCGAGGATGCCTTGCACCAGGTCGGCGAAGGCGTCGGTCACCGACGAGACGATCTCCACCTTGCCGTTCATGCCCGGAGGGTCCGATTCACTGGGGGAGGTCCGTCAGACGGCCGCCGGCCAGCTCGAGGTCGATCTCCGGGTTGCGCCAGGCGTTGCCGGACCGCTCGACCAGGATCTCCGCCAGGTGCGGGCCCCAGGACCCGGACGGATAGAGCTGGAGCGCCGCCCCCGGTTCCGACCACGCCTGCAGGTAGGGATCGACGATCTCCCAGGCCTGGAGGACCTCGTCGGACCGGATGAACAAGGTGGCGTCGCCGACCATGGCGTCATGGAGGAGCCGCTCGTAGCCGTCGGCCGCCTCGGCCCCGGCGAACGCCTCGGCGTAGGAGAAGTCCATCGCCACCGAGCGGATGTGGAACTTCTCGCCCGGGACCTTGGCCCCGAACTCGAGGCTGATTCCCTCGTCGGGCTGGATCCGCAGGATGAGGGCGTCGGGCCGGAGGTCGCGGCTGGTCTTCTGATCGAACAGCAAGAAGGGCGCCCGCCGGAACTGGAGCACCACCTCGGTGACCCGGGCCGGGAGCCGCTTGCCGGTCCGGACGAGAATCGGCACCCCCTCCCAACGCCAGTTGTTCACCTGGAGGAGCAGGGCCAGGTAGGTCTCGGTCTGGCTGTCGGGCGCCACATCGGGCTCCTGCCGGTAGGCGATGACCTTCTCACCGTCGATCACCCCTTCGGTGTACTGGCCCCGCACCGCCTTGTCGACGGCCTCATCCGGAGTCGGGATGTGGATGGCCTGGAGCAGCTTGACCTTCTCGTCCCGCACCCGGTCGGCGTCGGTGCTGGTGGGGGATTCCATCAGGGTGAGGGCCAGCACCTGCATGACGTGGTTTTGGACGATGTCCCGCAGCGCCCCGGCTGTCTCGTAGAAGCCCCCGCGGTGCTCGACCCCGAGCGACTCGGCCACGGTGATCTGCACCTGCTCGACATACCGGCGGTTCCAGATGGGCTCGAAGATGGCGTTGGCGAACCGGAGGGCCAGGACGTTCTGGACGGTCTCCTTCCCCATGTAGTGGTCGATCCGGTAGACCTCCTTCTCGTCGAAGGCTTTGTGGATCTGATCGTTGAGCTCTTCGGCGCTCTGCAGGTCCCGCCCGAACGGCTTCTCGACCACCAGCCGGGCGAAGGCGCCCCCCTGGGCGGGGCCGGCGCAGCCGTGCTTGGCCAGCGCCCCGGCCACCAGCCCGAAGACGCTCGGAATGGTGGCGAGGTAGTAGAGCCGGTTCCCGCGGGTGCCGTCGACCTTGTCGGCCTCGTCGAGATGGGTCTTCAGCTGGTCGAAGGTGTGGGGATGGTCGTACTCGCCGGTGACGTACTTGAACCGCTGGACGAGCGCCTTCCACTTGGGACCGCCCTCCGGGGTCGCCTCGGAGACGTGGTTCTGGAAGTCCTCGTCGGACCACTGGGTGCGGGCCACCCCGATGATGGTGAACCCGTCGTCGAGCACCCCGCGGTCGGCCAGCCGGGACAGCGCCGGGAGGATCTTCCGGGCGGTGAGGTCGCCGGAGGCGCCGAAGATGACCATGGCCACCGGCGGCGCCTTGGACAGCACCGGCGGCAGGGTGCGCCGCTTCTCCTTGGCCTGGCTGGCGTCTGCCTCCGCCGCGCTCATGAGGGTGTCGAGGTCTCGCCGCCCTCGGCCCCGCTGGCGGTGACGAAGGCGTGGCCGCCGAACTGGTTCCGCAGCGCGGAGATGAGCCGGAGCCCGAAGGCGTCCTTCTTCTGGGAGGCGAACCGGGCGAACAGGGCCGAGGCGATCACCGGGGCGGAGACCCCTCGATCGATGGCCTCTTCGAGGGTCCAGCGCCCTTCGCCGGAGTCGACCACCACCGCTTCGACCTGGTCGAACCCCGAGCCGGGTCGAAGCGCCCGTTCGGTCAGCTCGAGAAGCCAGCTCCGGACCACCGACCCGTAGCGCCAGATGGCGGAGATCTGGTGGAGGTCGAGGTCGAACTCCGGCGCCTCCGACAGGATCTCGAAGCCTTCGGCATAGGCCTGCATGAGGCCGTACTCGATGCCGTTGTGCACCATTTTCACGAAGTGCCCGGCGCCGGGCGGCCCGACATGGGCGTACCCGCCCTCCGGGGCCAGGGCCACGAAGATGGGCTCGGCCACCGCCACCGCCTCCTTGGTGCCGCCGACCATCAGGCAATAGCCCTCTTTCAGGCCCCAGATCCCCCCGGAAGTCCCGGCGTCGACCAGGGCGATGCCCTGGGCGGCCAGCGCGTCGACCAGGGGAGCGGTCTCCTTGTAGTTGGAGTTGCCCCCGTCGATGATCACGTCGCCCGACTCGAACAGGTCGGCCAGCTTGGTGATGGTGGAGTTGGTGGGCTCCCCGGCCGGGACCATGACCCATGCCACCCGGGGGGTGGGCAGCTTGGAGGCGATCTCCTCGAGGGTGGTGGCGGGATCGGCCCCGAACTTGGCCGCCCCCTCCCGGGCCCCCTCCGAGAGGTCGAAGGCCACCACCTCGTGTCCGTGCTCGATGAGCCGCTGGGCCATGTTGGCGCCCATCTTGCCCAGTCCGACCATGGCCATCTTCATATCGTTTCCCTCTCTGGATTCGGGTGGGTGGGCGTCACGCCTTCAGCGCGTTGGCCTTATCGTTCAGGGACTGCATCAGCTCGTCGAACGACTTGGAGAAGGAGGCGACCCCTTCGGTCTCGAGGGTGCGTCCGACGTCTTCCATGTCGATGCCGGCGGCAGCCAGCCCCGCCATCACCTGGTCGGCCCCCTCGTCGTCGGCGTCGATGGTCCTGGCCACCGTGCCGTGATCGAGGAAGGCGTCGATGGTCTCGTCCGGCATGGTGTTCACGGTGTCGGGGCCGATGAGGGTGTCGACATAGGCCAGATCGGGATAGGCGGGGTTCTTGGTCGAGGTCGATGCCCACAACGGCCGCTGCACCTTGGCCCCCTTGGCGGCCAGGGCCTCCCACCGGTCACCGGAGAAGCGCTGGGTGAACAGCCGGTAGGCCTGACGGGCCTGGGCCACCGCCGCCTTGCCCCGGAGATCGAGGAGGGCGCCGGCATCCCCACCCGCCGCCTCGGCGGCGGCTTCGATGCGCCGGTCCACCTCGGTGTCGACCCGGCTCACGAAGAAGGACGCCACGCTGGCCACCGAGGAAAGGTCGGCGGCGCCGGAGGCGGCGTACTCCTCCAGGCCGGAGATGTAGGCATCGATGACCTGGTCGTAGCGGGAGACGCTGAAGATCAGGGTGACGTTGATGCTCCGCCCCTCGGAGATCATCGTCTGGATGGCGGGGAGGCCTTCGAGGGTCCCGGGGATCTTCACCAACAGATTGGGCTGATCGATCTTGGTGTGGAGGTCCCGGGCGGCGGTGGTGGTGCCGACGGTGTCATGGGCCAGCGACGGCGCCACCTCCACCGAGACGAACCCGTCCCCACCCTCCGACGAGTCGTAGACGGGACGGAGGACCTGGAGGGCATTGTTGATGTCGTCGATGACCAGCTGCCAATAGGCGTCCTCCACCGTGGTGGTCTCGATCAGCGACTTGAACTCGTCGTCATAGGTGTCCTGGCCGGAGATGGCCTTGGCGAAGATGGTCGGATTCGAGGTCACTCCCCGGATGCCGTCGCTGACCAACTGGGAGAGCTTGCCGTCCTGGAGCCAGTCCCGGCGGAGGTTGTCCAGCCAGGGACTCTGCCCCTGCTGGTCGTAGAGATCGTTGAGCGTGGTCATGGATGTCCTTTCGGCGTCGGGAAGACGTTGAGCCGGGATGAATCAGGGTGCCGGTCGGTCGGCCAGCAGGCGGTTGGCCCGGTCGACGACGTGCTCGGGGGTGAAGCCGAATTCGCGCATGTTGACCTCGCCGGGGGCGGAGGCCCCGAAGTGGTCGATGGCGACGAAGGCGTCGGCGTAGCGATCCCAGCCGAACGAGCTGGCGGCTTCCACGCTGAGCCGGGGGATCCCGGCCGGCAACACCCCGTCCCGGTAGGAGTCGGTCTGGAGGGCGAAGAGGTCCCAGGACGGCAGCGACACCACCCGGGCGGCCACCCCGCTCCCGGCCAGCGTCTCGGCCGCCTCCAGGCAGAGGTGCACCTCGCTGCCGGTGCCGATGAGCACGATGTCGGGGGCGCCGTTGTCGGCGTCCCGGAGCACGTAGCCGCCCCGCTCGACGCCATCGACGGCCCGTTCGACGGTCTCGGCCAGGATTGGGATCTTCTGGCGGGTGAGGATCAGCGCGGTCGGGCCGTCACTGGTCACTGCCACCTTCCAGGCCTGAGCCGTCTCATTGGCATCAGCCGGCCGGATGACCCGGAGTTGGGGCATGGCCCGCATGGCGGCCAGCTGCTCGACGGGCTGGTGGGTCGGCCCGTCCTCCCCCAACCCGATGGAGTCATGGGTCCAGGAGTAGATGACGTGAGCCTCGGAGAGCGCCGCGACCCGCACCGCCCCCCGCATGTAGTCGCTGAAGACGAAGAAGGTCCCTCCGACCGGAACCATGCCGCCGTGGGAGGCGATGCCGGTCATGACCCCACCCATGCCGTGCTCCCGGATCCCGTAGTGGATGAGGCTCCCACCCGGCTCCTCTTTGGATTGGGCCTCCGCCCCCTCCATCGCCATGCCGGTGTTGCCGGTCAGATCGGCGCTGCCGGGGATGATGCCGGGGATGGAGTCGCCGGTGGCGTCGAGGCAGGCCTTCATGGCTTGGCGGGTGGCCATCGGCCCGTCTTCGGGGGTGAACGATGGCAGCTTCGCCTCCCACCCCTCGAGACCCCGGCCCCGCAGGCCGGCTTCCCACCGGTCCTTGTCGCCGTCCCAACCATCCATCCGTTGCTGCCAGGCGGCCCGGAGGGCCTGCCCCCGGGGGATGCACCGCCGGTAGAGGTCGAGGACCGCGTCGGGCACCCAGAAGTTCTCGTCGGGATCGAGGCCCAGGATCTCCTTGGTCAGGCGGATCTCCTCCGGCGGGAACGGGTCCCCATGGGCCTTGGCGGTGTCGACCATGTGGGGCGCCGGGTAGCCGATGTGGCTGCGGAGCATGATCAGCGTCGGTCGTTCCTCGTCGGCCTTGGCCCGGAGGAGGGCGGCCTCGATGGCATCGGTGTCGTTGGCGACCTCGCCGATGTCGTCCACCGACCACCCGTAGGCGGCGAACCGTTCGGCCACGTCGTCCGAGTAGGACAGCTCGGTGGGGCCGTCGATGGTGATGTGGTTGTTGTCGTAGATGTAGACCAGGCGCCCGAGGGCGAGGTGGCCGGCCAGGGAGGCCGCCTCGTGGGAGATGCCCTCCTCGAGGCAGCCGTCGCCGGCGATGACGTAGGTGTGGTGGTCGACGATCTCGGGGGAGTAGTGGCTCCGCATCCACCGCTCGGCGATCCCCATGCCCACGCCGTTGGCGAAGCCCTGCCCGAGCGGGCCGGTGGTGACCTCCAGGCCGGGGGTCAGATGGATCTCGGGGTGGCCGGCGGTGCGGCTGCCGAACTGCCGGAAGGCACGGAGGTCGTCGAGCTCCAATCCGTAGCCGCAGAGGTAGAGCATGGAGTAGAGCAGGATCGAGGCGTGGCCGTTGGAGAGGACGAACCGGTCCCGGTCGGGCCAGTGGGGCTCGGAGGGATCATGGTGCATGACCCGGGTGAACAGCACATGGGCCAACGGGGCCAGGGCCATGGCGGTACCCGGATGTCCGGAGTTGGCGGCCCGGGGGGCATCCATGGCCAGCCCCCGGATCACGTTGATGCCGAGCTGCTCGAGTGCAGCATCGCGGGGGACGTCGGGTGTGACGGTATTGGCAGCTGTCATTGGGGCCACCCTACCGGCCCGGAAGGTTAGGGAGAAGTGGGAGTTCCGAGCCGGGAGATCCGCGGTGACGGCTCGGTCACCGGTGGGTCACCGGTCGGTGAACAGGGCGATGGAGGCGGTGAAACTGTGGACGAAATTGCGGCCACCAACCGGCCCGATCTCCCCGGCGGCGAAGAAGCCACCCACCGGGACCGGCCCGATCTGGCGGGACAGCACCGAAGCGTCGTGATGCGACTCGTCGAACAGCCGGGTACCCCGCCCGTTGCAGGTGAACAGCAGGGCGCCATCGGCGTGGTGGCCGATGAGGATGGTCTTGAGGTCGCGGTCGGCCGACTCGGCGTCCCGGAGGTGGAAGCGCACGGTGCTGCCGAGGGGGATCCGGTCGTCGATGGCCATGGCGCCGGTGCTGCGGTCCACCCCGATCACCGAGCGAACCAGGTAGTCGCCGGGGCCGGGGTCTTCAACGTGCTCATCGATCAGCCGCCCGACATGGAGCCCGTTGTTCTCGAGGCGGCCGATGTCCTCGGCGGACAGGCCGCCCTTCATCTGTTCGACCATCGACTCGATGGCCGGGGTGCCGGCCACCTCGAACATGATGTTGCGGTCCGACTTGGTGACGGTCAGGGGCCGGCCGTAGGGGCGGCACCCCTGGGAGGTCACCGTCTCGATGTCGACACCCGACCCGATGAGCACGCCCACCGCCCCTTCGCGGAGGGTCCGGTCACCGACCACCAGCCGGCTTCCTCCCGGCCCGAGGGCGGCTGACGCGTTCCCGCCCACCACGGGAAGTCCGGGATGGGCGTCCTCCATCCAGGCCAGGAATTGGTCGGCGGGGAAGGTGAAGGGATCGGCGACCAGGATGAGGGCGGTCGGGTCGAAGCTCACCTCCTCGGGCCACCCGCTGAATTCCCAGCTGTCATCGGCCGACCGGACGGCCCGGAGGGTGACCGGCAGGAGCGGGCCTACCCGCCCCGCCCACAGGCTGATCGACGGGGTCTCTTCGACCTCCCGCCCGGTGCCGACCACCGATTCCGCCGCACACCCGATCATGGCCAGCGGATGGAGGACGGCGTCCACCGTGGCGATGATGTCGTCGAGGGCCCCGGCGTGGGGCCGGGTGACCGAGATGAAGACCAGGTCAGGACGCTCCCCGAAGGCTTCGAAGACGGCGCCGACCACTTCGCCGGTGGCCAGGGCGGCGACGGGGTGCTCGGATTGGGCGCTGGCGAAGGGCACGGCGTCAGCGGTCCCCGGGAAGCGAAAGCATGCCCCCAGTATCGTGGTCGGAGGCGGAGGTAGGTTCATCGGATGCCCGATCAGCGCATCCAGGTCCCACCCAACTGCGAATTGACCCTGGGGATGACCTGTCTCGACAAGTCGCAGCCGGGGCGAACCGTCTGGCAGATGCGGGCGGACGAACGCTTCGCCAACCCGGCCGGCATCATCCAGGGGGGGATCATCGGCGCCATGTGCGACTCGGCGATGGGCGCCTCCTCGGTCACCTTCGCGGCGGCCTCGGACCGGAAAGTCTTCTCCTCCAACGTGGAGATGAAGACCAGTTTCCTGGCCGCCGCCCGGGTGGGTGCGGTGCTCCAGTGCACCGCCGAGGTGATCTCCGGTGGGAAGCGGATTGCCTTTGCCGAGGCGGAGGTGACCGACGACGCCGGTAAGGTGGTGGCCCGGGCCAGTTCGACCTACCTGTTCACCCCGAGGGATTGAGGAGGTCGGGCGGCGCCACCTGGCTTGTTCGGAGGCGATTCGCCTCTCGAGTCGCCAGGCACCGGAACCTACCCCGGTAGGCTTTGGAGGCCATGCCCGCCTACCTCGACAAGATCATTGCCGCCCACCGGGCCGAGGCGGCCAACGACCGTCGCGACCCCGACGAGTTGTATGCCCGGGCGGCCGGGTTGCCGAATCCGCGACCCTTTACCTCGGCATTGGTGGCGGCCGGCTCGCCCACCCGCCTGGCGGTCATCTCCGAGATCAAGCGGCGATCGCCGTCCAAGGGCGACCTCGACCTCGGGCTCGACCCGGCATCGGTGGCCAAAGAGTACGAGTCCGGGGGGGCGGCCTGCCTCTCGATCCTCACCGACCGGGAGTTCTTCGGTGGATCCCCCGAGGACCTCCGGGATGCCCGGGAGGCCTGCTCGATCCCGGTGCTGCGCAAGGACTTCACCGTCTCGGTCGCCGACGTCTGCGATGCCCGGCTGATGGGGGCCGACGCGGTGCTGCTGATCGTGGCCGCCCTTACCGACCAGGAGCTGGCGACGTTCCTGGCGGTGGCCGGCCAGTTGACCCTGGCGGCGCTGGTCGAGGTTCACGACCGTGACGAGCTCGGCCGGGCCGTCGACGCCGGCGCCACCCTGATCGGGGTCAACCAGCGGAATCTGCATTCCTTCGAGGTCGACCACCAACTCGCCGCCGCCCTCGGGTCCGCCTTCCCCCCGGGGGTGGTGTCGGTGGCCGAATCGGGGATCCGGGGACCGGAGGACGCCGCCCGGCTGGCCGCCGCCGGCTACGACGCGGTGCTGGTGGGGGAGACCCTGGTGCGCTCCGGGGACCGGCGGGCGGCGGTGGCCGAACTGGTCGAGGCCCATTCGTGATCATCGGAGGGCTGGGAGAGCCCGACGGTGTCTTCGTCAAGATCTGTGGCGTCACCACCGAGGCCGACGCGCTGCTGGCGGTAGGCATGGGCGCCAACGCGGTGGGATTCATCTTCGCACCTTCCCCCCGTCAGATGCGCCCCGGTGAGGTGGCCGACATCGTGAAGCGCCTTCCCCACGAGACCTGGACGGTGGGGGTGTTCCGGGACGAGTCACCCAAGCGGGTCATCGAGATCGTCAATCAGATCGGCCTCCACGCCGCCCAGCTCCACGGGGTCGAGTCGATCGAGGACACCCAGTGGATCTCCCAACGGGTCGGCGCCACCATCAAGGCGTTTCCGGCCGGCCATCGCAATATCGGCCGGTTCGAGGAGTACGGAGCCCAGTTCCTGCTGATTGACGGAACCAACCCCGGCTCCGGTGAGCTCTTCGACTGGAGGCTGGCCGAGGGGGTGGTCGACCCCGACCGCTTGATGGTCTCCGGCGGCCTGGACGCCACCAACGTGGGCCAGGCCATCGCCCATCTGCGCCCCTGGGGAGTGGACGTCTCCAGCGGGGTGGAATCGTCGCCGGGAGTGAAGGACCCCGGGCGGCTCCGTGACTTCATCGCCGCGGTCCGCCAGGCCGACAAGGACCTGGTGGCCTCCGCCGCCGCGGATGCCATCGACGGAGCCGCGGCCGCTCGGTCGGGCGGCGACGGCGACGCCGCGGCGATCCTGTTCGATTGGCAGGACGAGTGAGCCCGTCGGCATCGGCGCCGGGAGCCCCGGCCGCCGGCGATCTGATCATGGGGGACCCCGGCCCCACCGGGCGGTTCGGGGAGTTCGGCGGACGGTACGTTCCCGAGTCGCTGGTGCCCGCCTGCCTGGAGCTCGAGGCCGCCTTCCGCCAGGCCTGGGTCGACCCGGCCTTCCGGGGGGAGCTCGACGGGCTGCTCCATTCCTACGGCGGGCGACCCACCCCGGTCACCGAGTGCCGGCGGCTGTCGCAGGAGCTGGGGGTCCGGGTGCTCCTCAAGCGGGAGGACCTCGCCCACACCGGCTCGCACAAGATCAACAACGTGGTCGGACAAGCCCTGCTGGCCCGCCGGATGGGCAAGACCCGGCTCATCGCCGAGACCGGCGCCGGCCAGCACGGGGTGGCCACCGCTACTGCTGCCGCCCTGTTCGGGATGGAGTGTGTGATCTACATGGGGGCGGTCGACATCGAGCGCCAGGAGCTCAACGTCTTCCGGATGGAGCTGCTGGGCTCCGAGGTCCGATCGGTGGAGAGCGGCAGCCGCACCCTGAAGGACGCCGTCAACGAGGCGCTTCGTGACTGGGTGGCCTCGGTCGACACCACCCACTACTGCCTGGGGTCGGTGATGGGGCCCCATCCCTACCCGTGGATGGTGCGGGAGCTGCAGCGGGTGGTGGGGGACGAGGCCCGCGAGCAGTGCCGGCTGATCCTCGACGGCCGCGATCCCGACGTGGTGGTGGCGTGTGCCGGGGGCGGGTCCAACGCCGCCGGCACCTTCGCCGGGTTCGCCGATGCGACGTCCTCGGTACTGGTCGGGGTGGAGGCGATCGGCGGCGCGGCCATGGACACCGGGATCCCGGGGATCCTCCATGGCATGCGTTCGAATCTGATGCAGGACGAGGCCGGCCAGATCCTGGAAGCGATGTCCATCTCCGCCGGGCTGGACTATCCCGGGATCGGACCGGAACACGCCCATCTGGCCGACATCGGCCGGGCCCGCTACGAGACGGCGGACGACACCGAGGTGGTGGCCGCCTTCCAGCGGCTGTGCCGGACCGAGGGGATCATCCCCGCTCTGGAGTCGGCCCACGCCCTCGCCTGGGTCATCCGGGCCGCCGGGTCGGAGGCGTTGCCTACCGGGTCCACCGTCCTCGTCACCCTGTCGGGGCGGGGGGACAAGGACGTCGGCCAGGTTCGGGACATCCTCCGGATGGGGAAGGCCACCCCCCGGTGAGCGTGGAGCCGGTGGCGGCGGAGCGGGGGAAGCTGGAGACCGCCCTCGCCGACCGGCGCCGGCAGGGCCACAAGCTCCTGGTCCCGTATGTCACCGGCGGCATGGACGACGAGTGGCTGCTCACGGTGGAGGCCATCGCCGGGGCCGGGGCTGATGCCATCGAGATCGGCATCCCCTTCTCGGACCCGATGATCGACGGACCGGTCATCCAGGCCGCCTCGCTGCGGGCCCTCGGCCGAGGGACCACCCCCGACGGCATCCTGGCCGACCTCGGGCGCCTGGAGATCGGCATCCCGTTGGTGGTCATGACCTATTACAACCTCATCTTCCGGGCCGGTCATCAGCGGATCGCCGGGTTGATGGCGGAGTCGGGGGTGTCCGGCGCCATCATTCCCGACCTTCCCCTCGAGGAGCTCGGACCCTGGGCCCGGGCGGCCGACGACGCCGGGATTGCCACCGTGTTGTTGGTGGCGCCCTCCACCCCCCCCGACCGGACCGAGGCCATCTGCCGGCGGTCCCGCGGCTTCGTCTACGGGGTCGGGCGGATGGGGGTCACCGGCGAGCAGTCGGCGCTGGCCGGTTCCGCCCGCGAGGTGGCCGGACGGATCACCGCGGTCACCGACCTCCCGGTCTGCATCGGGATCGGGGTGTCGACGCCGGAGCAGGCGGTCACCGTGTGCGAAGTGGCCGACGGAGTAGTGGTGGGCTCGGCATTGGTCCGGCGGCTGTTGGAGGGCGAGGGCCCCGACGGGGCGGCGGAGTTCGTCTCCTCGCTGCGCCGGGCCCTCGACGGTGGGTAGTCACCTTCGCCTCGGCCGAACCATCCGGTAGATGGCCCGCAAGGTGGGGGTCCGTCGCTGGCTCTCGTTGCGCTCGGCCAGCCGCCGGCTGATGACCTCGCGGCGCTCTTGGAGATCCCGGAAGGTGATCGACTCGGATCCGTCGGTGAACCCCATGGCCGCCCGGTACCCGTCGAGGTCCAGCGGCCGGTCGGACAAGTCCATCCCCACATCCCGGGCGATCTGGTCGCCGTGCTGTTCGGTGAAGTAGGTGACGATGGCGACGATCTCGCCCAGGATGTCCACGTCGGGGGCCATGGTCGCCATCGCCCCGTTGAGGAACAGCATGTTCTTCACGAACAGCATCAGCTCTTTCGGGAGCTTGGCCCCGTAGCCGAGCAACGCCTTGGTGACTTCGCGGATCTCGCCGACCATCTCGTCGGCGGTGAGGGTGGTCGGGTCGACCGGGGGCCGGTCGAGACCCAGGTCCTTGATCACCGCGGCCACGTCGGTGTCGGCGGGCAGGGCCCCGAGGTCCCGCAATGCCTCGATCTGGGGCTCCAGCGCGTTGGCGGTGGCCCCGACCTGCAGCCGCAGGAAGGCCAGCCGTTTGCGCTGATCGAGGCGGCCGGTGATCCCGAAATCGAGCAACCCGATGGTGCCGTCCGGCTGCACCAGCAGGTTCCCGCCGTGCAGGTCGCCATGGAAGACGCCGTAGAGCAGGGCCCCCTCCAGGAAGGAGATGAGGGCGGCCCGCAGCACCGCGGCGGTGTCGACCCCGGCGGCCCGCATCCCGGCGGCGTCGTTCCAGGAGAAGCCCCGGAGGTGTTCCATCACCAGGACCCGTCGGGTGACCAGACGGGGATGGGGGCGGGGCACCACGATGGAGCGTTGGCCGGTGGCGATCAACACCGAAGCGATGTCGAGCATGTTCTGGGCTTCGAGCCGGAAGTCGAGCTCCTCGACGATGGTCTCGGCGAACAGCTCCACCAGCGCCGGCGGATTGGTGAGGGCGGCGACCGGGATGCGGCCGACCAGCATCGGGGCGAGCCACGACAGGATGGCGATGTCGAGGTGGAACTGGGCATGGGCCTGGCGACGCTGCACCTTGACCACCACCCGCTCCCCGGTGCGCAGGGTGGCAGCGTGCACCTGGGCGATCGACGCCGAGGCGATGGGCATCCGGTCGAACGAGGTGAACACCTCGGCCAGCGGCTTGCCCAGATCCTCCTCGATGGTCCGGCGGACGGTGGTGAAGGATTCCGCCGGCACCCGGTCACGGAGGAGTTTGAATTCGTTGACCAGCTCTTCGGGAAAGATTCCCTCCCCCGACGACAGCAGCTGGCCGAGCTTGATGTAGGTCGGGCCGAGGCGCTCGAAGGCGGGCCGCAACCGACGGGAGAGGCCGGCCCGGGAGCTGTCAGTGCCCCGGTCGTGGATCGACCACCCGATGAGGGCGCGGCCCAGGCGGGCGCCGACGGTCAGCACCCGCAGCCCCGGAGGCCAACGGTGGGGCTTCAGCAATTGCCGGGCCTCGTCGGCGGAGGCGGCCCGGATGGCGTCGATGTCGCCGGCGCCCGAGTGGCGCCAGGTCATCGTCTCGGGCTCGACCGTCCAGGGGCCGTGAGGGGTGAAGGCGCCGATGGCGAGGTCAGGGGAGGTGGTGACCATGGGCTTCAGACGGTAGTGGGTCGGCGCCTCCGGCCGACACCGGCTATGCCGGGGTGATCACCAGGCAGCCGTTGTGGCCGCCGAAGCCGAAGGAGTTGGACAGCACCGCGCCCGGCTCCCAGAATCGAGCCTCGCCGGCCACGATGTCCAGGTTGATGTCGGGGTCGGGCTGTTCGTAGCCGGAGGTGGGCGGGATCAGCCGGTGCTCGATGCTCAGCACCGCCGCCACTGCCTCGATGGCGCCGGCGGCACCCAGCCCGTGACCGGTGATCCCCTTGGTCGAAGTCACCGGCGGGGCCTCGGCACCGAACACCTTGGTGATGGCGTCGGCCTCGGCCTGGTCGTTGAGCGGGGTGGAGGTCCCGTGGGCGTTGATGTGCCCGATGTCGCCGAGCGACACCCCGGCGTCCTCCATGGCCATGATCATGCAGGTGACGGCCCCCGCCCCCCCGGGGATCGGGGCGGTGATGTGATGGGCGTCGGCGGTGCTGGCGGAACCGGCCAGCTCCCCGTAGATGCGGGCCCCCCGGGCGACGGCGTGGTCCCAGGCTTCGAGGACGAGGGCTCCGGCTCCCTCGGTGATCACGAAGCCGTCACGCCGGGCGTCGAAGGGTCGGGAGATGCCGGAGGAGGAGAGGGCGGTCATGTTGGCGAAGGCGGCGATGCCCACCTCGGTCATGGCGGCTTCGGTCCCGCCGCCGATGGCGACGTCCAGTCGACCGCTGGCCACCAACCGGGCGGCGTAGCCGATGCTGTGGGTACCGGCCGCACAGGCGGTCACAATCGCCTCCGACGGACCGTGCCACCCGGCCCGCATCGACACGTTGGCCGCCCCGGCATTGGACATCATCATCGGGACGAGACGGGGGGAGACCCGGCGGGCCCCCTTCTCCCCGTAGACCAGGACCTGGGTCTGCAGCGATTCGAATCCGCCCACCCCGGTACCCATGATCACCCCGGCCCGGTCCGGATCGACGCCGAGCTCCCCGGCGTCCTCCAGGGCCAACTCGGAGGCGGCCACCCCGAACTGGGCGAACCGGTCGATCTGGCGCACCTCTTTGGGCCCGAACCACCGTTCAGGGTCGAACCCCGGGACCCGGCGCTCGCCCTCGGGGGGCGGTCCGTTCAACCCGGTCCAGAGGGCGTCGGTGCCCACCCCGCAACACGACACCACCCCGATGCCGGTGATGGCGACCCGCCGGCCGGTGATCGGGCCGTTCTCACCGATGCCGAGGAGCATCAGAGCTTGGCGGTGATCAGGTCGTAGGCCTGACCGATCGTCTCGATGCCCTCGAGCTCGGTCTCCTCGACGGACACGTCGAAGGCCTCTTCGAGGGCCATGACCAGTTCCACCAGATCGAGGCTGTCGGCATCCAGGTCCTCGGCGAAACGGGCTTCCTTGGTCACCTTGTCCGCCGGCACCTGGAGGACCTCCACTGCACACTCGCGGAACTTCTCAAACGTCTCTTCGTTGCTCACCGGGTGGCTCCTTTGTTGGGATCTTGTTTGCGAATTGTCAATTGGGTCGGGGTCACATCCCCATGGCCAAGCCGCCGTCGACCGGTATCACCGCCCCGGTCATGTAGCCGGCCTCCTCGGAAGCCAGGAATCCGATCACCCCGGCGATCTCGTCGGGGCGGGCAATCCGACCCAGCGGGACCTGCGATGCGAATGCCATCGTCCGCTCTTCTCCAAGTTCGGCGAGCATATCCGTCTCCACCAGCCCGGGGACAACCACGTTCACGGTGATGGACCGGCTGGCGACCTCCGCGGCCAGGGACCGGGCCAGGCCGACCAGGCCCGCCTTGGCCGCCGCATAGTTGGCCTGGCCGGGGGATCCGATGAAGGCGCTGACCGAGGAGACCAGGATCACCCGGCCGCGGCGCTGCCGGATCATCTTGGCCACCCCCCGCTTGGCCACCCGGAACACCCCGGTGAGGTTGGTGTCGATGACCTCGCTCCAGACCTCCTCACTCATCCGCAGGACCAGGGTGTCGCGGGTGATGCCGGCATTGGCCACCAGTACCTCGACCGGCCCCCAGGCCTCCTCGACCGCCGTGAACGCCGCCTCCACCTGGGCGGGATCGGTGACGTCGCAGACCAGGGACAGGAACCGGTCGGCCGGACCCGGCTCGCCGGCCACCGCTCCCGACCGGGAGGTCACCGCCACCCGGTCGCCCCGGGCCAGGAACCACTCCGCGCAGGCCAGGCCGATGCCCCGCGATCCCCCGGTGACCATGACGATCCGGCCCTCGGTGGTCGTCTCCCCTTCGGAAGCGCCTTCGGCCGCGGTCACGAGGTAGCTCCGGGGGTGCGGATCCAGGCCACCGGCTGGCCCTCGCTGACCCGCTCACCCCGGACGGCCAGCCATCGGACCAGGATCCCCTCGAACGGCGTCCGCACGTCGGTCACCCCGCCCACCGTACCCACCCGGTCGCCGACGGCCAGGATCGACCCCGGCTCGTTTCCCGCCCCGCTCCCGGGGGCGGCGGTGGCGGCGGCCAGGGCGGTCGTCTCCAGGGCGGCCAGCTGCACCTCGGGCTCGAAGACGCCGGCCGACGGGCTGACGATCACCCGCTCGGAGGTGTAGAGGTGCTCGCCCTGGTGGACCGGGGAGGCGGCGTTCCAGACCTCGGGACCGGCCACGGTGTCCATCAGCTTGTCGAGATCGTCGGGAACGGCGACCGCCACCGCCCGGACATCGGGGATGGTCCGCCGGACCAGGCCGGTCAGCACCCCGCCCGGGCCCAGCTCGGCGATGGCGGTGGCGCCCCGACCGGCCAGGGTCTCGAGGCTCTGTCGCCATCGGACCGGGCTGGAGAGCTGGGCCGAGAGGAGGCCGGGCCACTCGGCCGGGTCGGTGTGGACCCGGGAGTCGACGTTGGCCACCACCTGGACCTCGGGGGAGTGGAACTCGACCGAGCCGAGGGCTTCCCGGAGCCGATTGCGAGCCGACAGCATCATCGGGGTGTGGAACGCACCGGAGACGGGAATCGGCAGCACCTTGCGGGCCCCGAGCTCCTTGGCCTTCTCGGCGCCCTTGGCCACCCCTTCGACAGTGCCGGCGATCACCACCTGGCCAGGGGCATTGAAGTTGGCCACCCAGACGTCGTCCTCGGCCCGCTGGCAGGCCGATTCGGCGTCACCGTCGGCGATCCCGAGGAGGGCGGCCATGGTGCCGGGGCGTTCGTCCGCGGCCACCTGCATCGCCTCGCCCCGCTCCACCACCAGCCGGGTCCCGTCGGCGAAGGAGAGGGCGCCCGACGCCACCAGGGCGCTGTACTCCCCGAGGCTGTGCCCGGCACAGGCCCCCGGAAAGAGGCCCAGGCGCTCCACGGCGTCCAGCACCACCATGCTCAGCACGAAGGTGGCCAGCTGGGCGTTGGCGGTCAGGGTCAGCTCCTCCATCGGCGCGTCGAGCAGGAGTGCGGCAATATCCCGTCCGGCCAGCTCGGATGCTTCGGTAGCCACTTCCCATGACGGGTGGTCGACCCAGGCGCTCCCCATTCCCGAACGCTGCGACCCCTGTCCGGGGAAGGTAAAGGCCAACACCTACGGGCTCCTCTCGAGTGGGTACGAACCTTTCGACCCCGACGACCGGTCAAGTGTTACATGTCGGGACCGGGGAATTTTCCCCTCTCGGGCACCTGGGCAGGCAATTTCGGAGCGATGCGAAGATGTCCCGCCCATCACCGCCGCCTGCCGATCACTTCGGCTGTCGCCGGGTCGGAAGGGGGTGCCCGGGGCGGGACTCGAACCCGCACGCCCTTTCGGACAATGGATTTTGAGTCCATCGCGTCTGCCATTCCGCCACCCGGGCCAATGGCGGACCAGCATATAGCGCCCCCCACATGGTTCTCGGCGCCCAACCGGGGCCGGGGTGGGCGGGTGACGACCCCGTAGGCTCCGGGCGTGCCCTGGCTCGCCACCGCCCCTTTCATCGCCATCGGTGCGAGGTGACAGACCTGCCCGTCGCCACCGGAGACCCGGTGGAACGCTGGGCGCGGCTGGGAGCCGATTCCGCGGTGACCCTGCACGCCGTCGAGGTCCGGGTGGTCGACCTCGAGCTCGTCGACCCGGTCCGGACCTCCCGAAGCGAGCACCGGCGCCGGCCGGTGGTGCTGGTGCGCCTGGCGGGGACCGACCGCGGGGTCCCGGTGCAGGGATGGGGCGAATGCGCCGCCCTCGTCGATCGGACCTACGACGCCGAGGACGTCGACAATTCGTTTGCGATCCTGGCGGAGACCCTCGGCCCCGCTCTCCTTTCCTCCGCCTCCGCCGCCCCCCTTCCGACCCTGGCGGCGTTCGGGGCGTTCCGGTCGCAGGTGCCCGATTCCCCGCTGGCGTTTGCGGCCCTGGAGATGGCCGTCGCCGACCTCCACCTGCGCTCGATGGGGACGTCGTTTGCCGACTGGCTCGAGGTCGGTCCGGAGCCGGTCCCGGCCGGAGCGGTGGTGGGGGAATTCCCGGACGCGACGGGATTGCTGGCGCGGGTCAACGCCCTGGTGGACCAGGGGTACCGGCGGGTGAAGATGAAGATCGGCCGGGGCGCCGATGCCGAGCCGATCGCGGCGGTACGCAAGTCCCACCCGAGCCTGTTTCTCCAGGCCGATGCCAACGAGGACTACCAGGAGGCGGACGTCGACCACCTGAGCAGCCTCGATCGCTTCGAACTCGCCTGTCTCGAGCAGCCGTTCCCCCGGGAGGATCTCGCCGCCCACGCCCGGCTGGCTGAGCGGGCGGCCACCCCCATCTGCCTGGACGAGAGCCTCGACTCTCCGGCATCGGTGGCAAGGGCCCTGGAGATGGGGGCATGTTCGGTGGTCTGTGTGAAGCCGGCCCGGCTCGGGGGGATCGGCGCCGCCCTCCAGGTGGTCGGGCAGTGCCGAGCGTCGTCGGTGCCCCTGTGGATGGGGGGGATGTTCGAGACCGGCTTTGCCCGGGCCGTCAATGTGGTGGTGGGTGCCGTCTCCGGCACCGACTGGCCGGGGGACCTGAGCCCGGCCGCCAGCTACCTGGCCCCGGAGCTCACGGCTAACGGTGTCCAGGTGGTCGACCAGGAAAGCCCGGCGAGGGTGGTTCCCGGTCGGGCGCCGGGGATGGGCCCCACGTTTGACGAGGCGGCTGTGGACCGACGCACCTCGAGGGTGGTGCGACTCGAAGCCGCTCCCGGCCCGGGGTTTGGCCGTGGATGAACGCGAGCTCCCGCCGGTGTCTACAATTGCTGGCCCATGCATCGCTCCACCGTCGAACGTCGCTTGAAGGACGCCCACCGACAGCTGGAGCGCGCCCGCACGGAGCTCGCCGTTCTGGACGAGCAATTTGCCGTCGTCAGCGATATCGCCGATGACACCCGTCTCAAAGCCTTGGTAGCGGAAACGCCGGTAGCCTCGCGTGAATACGATGAGGCCAGTCGCCACGCCGCCGCCATGTGGCGGACCCGTGAAGCGCTACGGGCTTCCATCGCCGAACTTGAACAGCGGCAGAATGACCTACTCGACCGCCTGGTGGTCGGGCCCAGTTGAACGAGCCCAACATCGTTCCGGCACGAACGAACAGTCTCATCGAGCAGGGCATCCCGCCGACAGGTTGGGAGAGAGGAGCGGAGGCAGCATGAGTAGGCGCGTGGTCATAGCCGAAGACGAAGCCATCATCCGGCTCGACCTGAAAGAGATCCTCCAGGCGGAGGGCTATGAAGTGGTGGGGGAGACCGGTCGGGGTGACGAGGCAGTGGAACTGGTCAAGACCCACGCGCCCGAACTGGTGATTCTCGACGTGAAGATGCCCGGCACCGACGGCCTGTCGGCGGCGCGTGGCATCCGGGAACTCGGCATGAAAGTGGCGGTGCTGGTGCTCACCGCCTTCAGCCAGAGGAACCTGATCGACGAGGCCCGCGACGCCGGAGTCGCCGCCTATCTGGTGAAGCCCTTCCAGCGGAACGAGTTGATCCCGGCCATCGATCAGGCCATGGCCCGGTGCGAGCAGGAGTGGGCCATCGATGCCGAGACCCAGGCCGGGGACGCCGCCAACGGGGGCGGTTCCGAGCGCCCGGCGTCCGCCGAGGACAAGCTCGAGACCCGCCGGATGGTGGATGGGGCCAAGGGCGTGTTGATGGAACAGTTCGGCATGGTCGAGTCGGATGCGTTCGGATTCATCCAGAAGACGGCCATGGGCACCCGGGCCCGGATGATCGACGTGGCCCGTCAGATCCTCGAGGGCTCGCTCGTTCCGTAGGCTGGACGAACCCTCGCCATGCCCAGCCCCACCACCGCCAACGCCAAGCCGGGCACCCCGCTGCTCCTGCTCGACGGCATGTCGTTGGCCTTCCGCGCCTTCTTCGCCCTTCCGCCCGATCTGGCCACCACCGCCGGCGTCGTCACCAACGCCCTGTACGGATTCGCGTCCATGTTGGTGAACCTGGTACGCGACCACACGCCGTCGGGGTTGGCGGTGGCCTTCGACCTGCCCGGGGGCACCTTCCGGGACAAAGTCGTCTCCGACTACAAGGCGGGCCGGGCCGAGACCCCCGACGACCTGTTCCCGCAATTCGAGATGATCCGGACGCTGCTGGCGGCCCTGGCCATCCCCGTGGTCGATGCGGTTGGCTTCGAAGCTGACGACGTGTTGGCCACCCTGGCCACCGAAGCCCGCGACCGCGCCCAGACCGTCATCATCGTCACCGGCGACCGGGATTCCTATCAGCTGGTCGAAGATCCCTACATCCAGGTGCTCTACAACCGGCGGGGGGTGAGCGACTACGTCCTCTACGACGAGCACGGCATCCAGGAACGCACCGGGGTGACCCCGGAGAACTATCCGTTCCTGGCCGCGCTGCGCGGCGACCCGTCCGACAACCTGCCCGGGGTCCCCGGGGTGGGGGAGAAGACGGCGGCGAAGCTGGTCAACGAGTACGGCGACATCGATTCGCTCTACGCCCATCTCGATGCCCTGTCGCCGAAGCTGAGGGAGAACCTGGCCGCCAACCTCGAGCGGGTCCGGATGAACGCTGAGGTGATCCCGTTGATCCGGGACGTGCCCTTGACCACCACCATCGATCAGCTGCAACTCGGCGGGTGGAACACCGAGGACGCCGAGGCGGTGTTCGCCGAGTTCGAGCTGAAGACGCTGTGGCCCCGCTACCTGGCGGTCATGAACGACGGCCTGCTCGGGCCGCCGGCCCCGGGTGGAGGGCCGCTCACCGTGGGCGGCTCTGAGACGCCTGCGGAGACCGGTCCGGCCGCCGATCAGCCGGCCTGGTTGGCCTCGCCCGAAATCGTGGCGCCCGACGATGTGGCCGGCGCAGTGGTGGGGCTGGAGACCATGGTGGCTGCCGCCCAGTTCGGCGCCGGGAAC
>DATARI010000111.1:0-13756 GCA_036264255.1 Acidimicrobiales bacterium
CGTCCCAACGCTCGTCGAAGGCGGCCGCCGACCGCCACTCGTCGAGCACCTCGAACCCGGGCGGGAGGCCGACCCCGAACGGATGGGCGGCGAGGATCCGCTGGGCGAAACCGTGAAGGGTGCAGATGGCGGCGCCGTCGATCTCGTCGAGTGCGGCCCGGGCCCGGGCCCGGCGCTCCCGCCCGTCGGCGGGAGGCGATCCCTCCGGCCCGGTTCCACTGGGCCCCTCGTCGCCGGTACTCGCCCGTTCCAACGCTTCGTAGATCCGGTCTCGGAGCTCGGCGGCGGCCCCATCGGTGAACGTGATGGCGGCGATGTGGTCGATGGTCGCTTCCCCCGACATCACCAGTTCGAGGATCCGGCTCACCAGGGCCGTCGTCTTCCCGGTGCCGGCTCCGGCCTCGACGAACTGGCTGACCCCCAGCCGGGTCCGGATCTCGGCGCGGGCGGCTTCATCCTGGGGCAGGCCGGTCGGGGTCATCGGCCCGTCCCCTCGGTCAGCGCCACATAGTCCTCGAGCCCGGGCGCCGCCCGGACCCGGTCCCACGAAGCCTGACGGCTGCCCGGGCACATCGCCTGGAAGCTGCAATAGGTGCAGTTCGAGTCGTTCTTCCCCGGTCGGGCCGGAAACCGGCCGGCGTCGATCCCATCCACCAGGACGGTCACCACCTCGCCGACCCGGCCGAGGACCTCGGTGTCGAGCTGGTAGGTGACCCGGGTGAACTTCCCCTTCTCGCTCACGAACCAGTACCCGACTTGGACGGGGCCATCCCCGATCCGGCTCCGGGCCGCCAATCCGTAGAGGGGCAGCTGGAGCTTCCGCCCGTTGAGGACCCGATCGTCGGCCAGCGCGTCGACATCCCGGGCGTAGCCGGTCTTGTAGTCGGTGACCGAGAAGGAACCGTTGGCTGCCCTGTCCACCCGGTCGACATAGCCCTTGAACGTGACGGTGCGGCCGTCGGGGAGTCCGAAGGCGACCGGCTGTCCGTGGCCGGGTCCGAACTCGAGTTCCACCCGCTCAGGTATCCATCCGCCCTCTGAGCGGTACTGGTCGTCCAGCGTCAGGAACCGGTGGAGCTCCCGTTCGATGGCGGTCCGGGCCAGATCCCACAGCAGCTGGCGGCCCACCAGGCCCCGGTCCTCGAACTTGTGGAAGACCTCCCGGGCGATCTCCTCCATGCGGCCGTGGTCATCCACCGACCACCGCTGGGTGGGGCGGATGCGCTGCTCCCGGGGGAGGGACAGCTGGGTGGCGATGAACCGCTCGAGGATCTCGTGGATCATCAGACCCCGATGGGCCGGATCGATGGTGATCACGTCCTCGGGGCTGTCGCGCTCCTCGACCCGCAGCACCTGCTGCATCAGGTAGCGCCGGGGGCAGGTCGCATAGGACTCGAGGCTGGTCGGCGACACCGCCGCCACCGATGCCGGTGACGGGATGGGGACGTCGGCGATCCTCCCGTCGAACCGGGTGAACTGTCGGGCCCGACGGCTCCGGCGCGCCTCCAGCCCGGTGCCGAAGGTGATGTCGGTGCCGGCCAGGAAGTGACCGCCGAGGTCCTGACCGTCATCGCTCCATCGCAACAGAGACCGAAGGTCCCGGTCCGACTCCGACATCGGCTCGCCCATGTTCCGCACCGCGGCGGTGAAGGAGGGGACGACGACGAAGCCGTCGATCGGATCGAGTTCGGGGACGTCGCGGCTGTAGAGCCGACGACCGGCCCCCTCCAGGGCGCCGAGGGTGTCGAGCAGCCACCGGGCCGGCCGGAGCTCACCGCCCCGACGCTGATCGCCTCGGGGGAATGAGAGCACCCGCTCCGGCGCGGTGGCGAGGCCGGCCAGGTAATCGCGATGGGCATCGTGACGCCGGCCGCCCCGAAGGGGGATGTCCTCACCGGCCGAGACCCGCTCGGCATCGGGGAGCAGGGTGTCGTCACCGTCACGGGTGGGGAACCGGCCGTCGACCATGCCGACGACGAACACGGTGTCGAAGTCGAGGCCGGCCAGCAGGTTGATGGGCCCGACCAGGACTCCGGTGCCGAAGCGCGAGGTCTGGGGGGCATTGGCTTCCAGCTCGGAGATCAGGGCGGAGCGAAAGCGGGACCGGTCAGGTGCCTCTCCCAGCCGGTCGAGGATCCGGAGCCCGGCCAGGGCGGAGCGGACCGCGGTGAGGGCCTCTTCTTCTTCCGCCGGCCATTCCTCGGGACGGTCGGCCGGTCGGCCAAGGTAGCGGTCGAGCAGGTCGTCGGCCCAGTCCACCCACCCGGCCCAGGTCCGGGGGGCGACGTCGAACCGCTGGGCGAGATCGTCCACCAAACTGCCCAGCTCCGCGGCCCGGCGGGCCTCGAGCCGGAGACGGGGTGCAGTCCCCGGGGCCGCCTCGGTGCCACCGGCTCCCTCCAGTACCTCCAGACGGGCTTCCCGGCCGTCGATGTACGCCGCCAGGTGATACTTCCAACTGTCGAGTCCGGCGGTGACGCCGGCCTCCCGGGAAATGAGATCCCAGGCGGTGACCGCCACCGGCCGGCCGTCCCGGGCTCGCAGCGGTCCGCCGGCCACCCAGGCCATGACCTCCGGGCGGCGCCAACCCCGTTCGTGCAGTTCGAAGGCGCCGAGGAGAGTGCGCCCGGCAAAGGTGGTCGCCAGCGTGCGGGCGCTGACCCCGTGGCAGGGGACCCCGGCGCCGGCCAACACCTCTCGCACCAGCCGTTCGTAGGGGCCGGATCCACCGTGGACGATGGCCATCCGTTCGAAGCGGGTGCCGGACCGGCGTCGGGCCATCACTTCCCGGGCCACCACCCGGACCTCGGTGTCGGCGGTCGGGGCGCTGATCACCGATGTGCCGGTCAGCGTGGGGACCTGGGGCCCGGAAACCGGATGCAGGGTGCGATGGCGTGGGCCGCCGAGTCGGTCCGCCATCTCCCGGGTGGCGGCGTCCGCGGCGGCGTCCCCGGTGACGCCGAGCATGACCACCAACCGGCCAACCGACGCCAGGGCGGTGACCAGGCGTTCATCGTGGAAGGAAAGCCGGGTGGGGAGGTAGACGGCCACCAGCGGGGGCACCGCGCCGACGCCCCCGGTCGAGATCGACTCGATGGCATCGTCGACCCGGCGACCCTCGTCGAGCCAGCCGTCTCGAAGCCGGCCTTCCATGG
The DNA here is from genome assembly GCA_036264255.1 of Acidimicrobiales bacterium. GTDB lineage: Bacteria > Actinomycetota > Acidimicrobiia > Acidimicrobiales > RAAP-2 > DASZIT01. Next base: position 3,156 of record DATARI010000111.1, read on the forward strand.
ACTCCACCAGGGACACCACTTCGGCCGCCCGGCCGCCTCCCGCCGTCAGCCGTCGGCGGGTGTCTCCCGACACTCCGATCAGGTCCCGGTACACCCGCACCAGGGCCCGAGCCGTACCCGGATGATCCCGCACCGGAACCAGCACCCCGGTGTCGACGGATCCCAGCGTCATCCGGGCCACCGCCCGCACCACGGTGTCGGTGGCGGGGAGGGCGTCGTCGGTCGGCTGCCCCGACCCGGCCAGTTCGGCGACCAGGTGGGGAAAGGTGGTGAACCGGAGGTTGGCCACCCCGAGCCGGGAGCCGGAGGACGCCGGCCCGAGATCGCCGGAGGCCAGCAACCGCCGGACGCCGAGCCCGGTGATGCCCCGGGGCACGACCACCGTGACCGGGGCCAGCCGATCGTCCCCCTGAGCCCGGGCTATCTCGTCGCGCAGGGCGCGGCTGGCCTCACGGCCGAACGGGGTGAACTGGATCTCCAAGCCCATGCCGGCAGAGTAAAGAGGGGGTGTGACAACGCCCGGGGCCCCGAGGGGTCAGGTTCAGTTGGCCGCCCGGTCGGCCGAGTACAACTCGTCGTCCGGCCCGTCGGGCCCGTCGGCGTTGGCGACCCGGAGGCCGTGGACGAAGGGAACATCGAGGGCCGGAGGCACCAGCTCCGGAGCCTGCAGGGCGCGGGTGACCGCGTCGATAGACGCCGGCTGGGGAAGCTCCTTTTCGCCGCCCCCCACCCCCATCTCGACGAAGCGGCGGGCGGTGACCAGGACCCGGGTCTCGAGCGAGCCGACAGCCTTGTTGTAGGCCGCCACCGCGGTGTTGAGACCCTTGCCCACCCCGGCCACGTGGTCGCCCAGCACCGACAGGCGTTGGTAGAGCTCGGTTCCCAGCTGTTGGACCTCCCGGGCGTTCTCGGCCAGGGTGTCCTGTTGCCAGCCGTAGGCGACGGTGCGGAGGAGGGCGATCAGCGAGGTGGGGGTGGCCAGCAACACGTTGTTGGCCGACGCGTACTCCATGAGGCCCGGCTCGCTCTCGAGGGCGGCGGTCAGCAACGGGTCCCCGGGGATGAAGGCCACCACGAACTCGGGGGAGGGGTCCACCCGCTTCCAGTACTCCTTTTTGGCCAGCTGATCGATATGGGCCTTCAACTGCCGGCCGTGACTGGCCAGGTGGGCGCGGCGCACCGTCTCGTCGTCGGCGTCGTTGGCATCGAGGAACGCCTGCATCGGAACCTTGGCGTCCACCGCCACGTTCATCCCGCCGGGAATATGGACCACCATGTCCGGGCGCATCCGGCCGCCGTCGGCGTCCGAGGTCACCTGCTCGTCGAAGTCGCAGTGCTCCAACATCCCGGCCATCTCCACCACCCGGCGGAGCTGCAACTCCCCCCACTGGCCGCGGGACTGCGGGGCGCGCAGCGCCTTGACCAGGTTGCCGGTCTCCTTCTGGAGAAGGGCGTGCGAGGTCGACAGGTGCTTCATCTGTTCGGTCAGGGTGGAGTAGGCCCCCTGGCGCTCGACTTCGAGCCGTTGCATGCCCTCGTCGTATTTGCCCAGCTGCTCCCCGATCGGCTTCAGGAGCTGCTCGATCGCCACCTGCCGCTTGGCCAACTCGCCATCGGCGGCTTCGCGGGTCTCTTTCAGCTTGATGTCGGCCAACTGGAGGAACTGCTCGTTGTTCTTCTGCAGGGCCGCCGTCGACAGGCGGGCGAACTCACCGGTCAACTGCTGGCGGGTCTCGTCGAAGGTCGCCGCCCTCTCCGCCGAGGCGCGGCGCTCGTGAGCGAGTTCGGTGGTGAGGCGGACCGCCTCGGCGTGGCCGGTCGCCAGCTGGAGTTGGAGGCGGGCGACGTCGGCGGTGAGCCGGGAGACGGCACCGTTGGCGTCCTCGAGCCGGGCTTCGGTGGCCCGGGCCGACGCCAGCTGGCCCGACCGCATCAGCAGCCCGACCACCACCCCGAGGGCGGATCCGGCCAGGAGCCCGATGATCAACCCGCCGATCATGATCGGTCCGCCGTCGGAGCCGACAACCTGGTCTTTTGAGCGGTTATGTCCATGATTTCCAGGGTAACGGGGGGGTGTGACACCGTTGTGGATGGCTCCCCACCTCCGCCGATCCCAGCGTGGGAACATGGATCCATGCACCGGGTAGTCATCGTCGGCGCCGGATTCGGCGGGTTGTCGGCGGCCCGGGCGCTGGCCAAGAAGCCCGTCGAGGTCACGGTGGTCGACCAGCGGAACTTCCACACCTTCCAGCCCCTCCTCTACGAAGTGTCCACCGCCGGCCTCGACCCCGGCGACGTGGCCTATCCCATCCGGGCCATTTTCGGGCGCACCCCGAACGTCACCTTCCGGTACGGGACCGTCGACGGGGTGGACTGGGATAACCGGGTGGTGAGCCTCGAGGGGGGCGACACGCTGCCCTTCGACTCGATCATCCTGGGCAGCGGGGTGATCGCCCGGTACTTCGGGATCCCCGGTGCCCACGAGTACACCTTCCCCCTCTACACATTGGGCGATGCCCGCATACTCCGGGACCACCTTCTCCGCCGCCTGGAGGAGATCGACGCCCGGCCGGAACGGATCGACGACGGCACCCTCACCTTCGTGGTGGTGGGGGGTGGACCCACCGGGGTGGAGGTGGCGGGGGCGTTGGCCGAGTTGCTGGATGTCTCGGTGCGCCACGACGGATTCAAATTCGACCGCGCCGGGGCAAAGATCATCGTGGTCGACGGGCTCAACCGGCTCCTCACCCCGTTCAAGCCGTCGGCGTCGAGCTACGCCGCCGACACCCTTCGACGTCGGACGGTGGAGTTGAGGCTCGGGCGGATGGTCCGGCGGGTCACCCCGACCTGCGTCGAGCTCGACGACGGGACCGAAATCTCGACCCGGACGGTGGTGTGGGCCGGAGGGGTCACCGTCGACGGCACCCTGGCTTCGGGCCTCGGGGTCCCGGCCGACCGGACCGGTCGCCTGGTGGTCCGGGCCGACCTCGCCCTCCCCGACTACCACTTCGCCTACGCCATCGGCGACGCCGCCGCGGTTCCCTGGGGGAAGGACCGACCGGGGACCACCTGCCCGCAACTCGCCCAGGTCGCCATCCAGTCGGGCCGGCATGCCGCCCATCAGATCCTCAACCGGGTGGCCGGGAAGCCGACCCTGGCGTTCCGCTACCACGACAAGGGGACGATGGCCACCATCGGGCGGCGGGCCGCCATCGCCCAGTTCCCGAGCGGGGTGGTGATCCGCGGCACCCTCGGGTGGTTGTCCTGGCTCGGCCTCCATCTCGTCTACCTGATCGGCTTTCGCAACCGTCTCACCGTCCTGGTGAACTGGTCGTGGCGCTACCTGTCATGGACCTCCGGGCCCCGGATCATCGTGGGCGAGGACATGCCGGCCAACCTCGACGCCGACGACGCGGCGGCGGTCGAAACGGAGGAACGCCAACCCGAGACGGTGGACAGTTCGCCGTGACCAATCCTGTGTCATCGCATGATCTCGTCAACTGACGTTCACCGTTTAATTACTTTCTGCCCATAGAAGGCCGGATCAGGCGGGAGTACGGTTGGCCCATGGAGGAGGCACTGGCACAGATCGACCGCCAAGTGCTGCAGCTGTTCGCCATGGTGGGCGAGTGTGTGGCCGGAGCCACCCACGCCCTGCTGTCCGGTGACCGGGAGGCGGCCAAGGCGCTGGCCGATCGGGACGAGGTGGTCGACACCCTGTACCGGGAGATCGAGCACCAGGCCATGGACCAGCTGACGGTCGGTCGGATCGACTCGCCGGACGACCTCTACTTCCTGGTCACAGTCATCAGAATGCTCCCCGACCTCGAAAGGAACGGCGACCTGGCCGAGCACGTGGCTCGCCGGGCCGCCCGCGGGCTCGGCACCGAGCTGTCGGCCCGCAGCCGGGGCCTGGTCGAACGGATGGGAGAGGTCGCCATCCACATGTGGCGGGCGACGACCGACGCCTACGCCGACCGCCTGACCACCGCGGCGTCGGTGGTCGACACCCTCGATGACGAGATGGACGATCTCCACGTCAGCCTCACCGTCGAGGTGGTGGCGGGGACCATGCCTCTGCCGGTGGCGGTGGAGCTGGCAATGGTCGCCCGCTTCTACGAGCGATTCGGGGACCATGCGGTGAACCTGGCGAGGCGGGTGGCCGGGCTGGCCGTTGCCGCGCCGCTGAGCCACGTGAACTAGTCAGCCCGGTGGGCCGGGGCGTTCCCCGCCTCAGCCGACCACGCCGAGCGCCACCAGCGACTCGGCGATCTGGACGGCGTTGAGGGCGGCCCCCTTGCGGAGGTTGTCACCGCTGAGGAACAGGGCCAGCGTGTTGGCTCCATTGTCGGTCCCCCGGATGCGTCCGACCAGCGAAGGGTCGGTCCCCGCCGCCCGGAGGGGGGTGGGCATCTCCGACAACTCCACCCCCGGAGCGCGGGCCAGGAGCTCGGTGGCGCGCTCCGGGCTGAGCGCCCGATCGAACTCGGCCACGATGGCCATGGAATGGCCGGTGAACACCGGCACCCGCACACAGGTGCAGATCACCCTCAGCCCCGGGATCCCGAGGATCTTCCGACTCTCGTCCCGGAACTTCTGTTCCTCGTTGGTCTCCCCGGAACCGTCGCCGACCAGCGACCCGGCGATGGAGAGCACGTTGTGGGCGATCGTCCCCGGGAACTTGGAGGGGGCCGGGAACTCGATGGCCGACCCGTCGAAGGTGAGGGCGGACGCCAATCCGGCCGACTTGTCCAGCTGCTCGGCGAGCTCGGCCACCCCGGCCAGCCCCGCCCCCGACACCGCCTGGTAGGTGGAGACGACCATCCCTTTCAACCCCGACTCGAGGTGGAGCGGCTTGAGCACCGGCATCGCCACCATGGTGGTGCAGTTCGGATTGGCGACGATCCCCTTGGCGATGGCGGTCAGGGCGTCGGCATTGACCTCGGGGACCACCAGGGGGACGTCGGGGTCCATCCTCCAGGCAGAGGAATTGTCGATCACGATGGCTCCGGCCGCCGCGAAGGTGGGGGCCAACTCCCGGGAGGCGGTGGCCCCGCTGGAGAACAGGGCGATGTCGATGCCGGCCGGGTCGGCGGTGGCGGCGTCCTCCACCACCACCTGGTCCGCCCGGAAGGGCAGCCGTCGACCGGCCGAGCGGGCGGAGGCGAACAGCCGCAGCTGGTCGACGGGAAAGTCGCGCTCCTCGAGGATCGACCGCATCACCGTGCCCACCTGCCCGGTGGCTCCCACAACCGCTACTCGCATCGGATCAGTCTACGACGGGCCGGCCAGCTCGAAGGCGGCGTGGAGGACCCGGACCGCGGTCTCGGCGGCATCCGACCGCACCACACAGGAGATCCGGATGGTCGATGTCGAGATCATCTCGATGTTGATGCCTTCTTTGGCCAGCGTCTCGAAGGTGAGGGCGGTGACTCCCGGATGGGTTTTCATGCCGGCGCCGACCAGCGAGACCCGGGCCACGTTCGAATCGGTGGTGACCCCGGTGGCCCCCAGCTCGGGGATGAGCGACTCCGCCACCTCGGTGCTGATGGCCAGGTCGAACCCGGGAACGGTGAAGGAGATGTCGGTCGTCCCGTCCAGGGACGCATTCTGGACGATCATGTCCACCGAGACATTCCGGTCGGCCAGCGCCCGGAACAATCGGGCGGCCACCCCGGGGCGGTCGGGCAACCCGGTTACGGTCACCTTGGCCTCCGAGGCGTCGAGGGTGATGGCGGTGACGACTGCCTGTTCCATGGATGCATCCTCCTCCTCGACCCAGGTGCCCGGCTCCCAGGTGAAACTGGATCGCACATGCAGCGGCACGTGGTGGTTGCGGGCGAACTCCACCGAGCGCAGGGAAAGCACCCGGCCGCCGTTGGCGGCGATCTCCAGCATCTCCTCGTAACTGATCCGGGCCAGCTTGCGGGCTTCCGGCACGATCCGGGGATCGGCACTGTAGACCCCCGACACATCGGTGTAGATCTCGCAGGCGTCGGCGCCCAGCGCCGCGGCCAGCGCCACCGCGGTGGTGTCGGATCCCCCCCGCCCGAGGGTGGTGATGTTCCGGTCGGTGGACATTCCCTGGAACCCGGCCACCACCGGCACCGCCCCGGCGGCCAGCGCCGCCAGCAGCCGCTCCGCCCGGATCTCGATGATCTTGGCCCGGGTGTGGACGCTGTCGGTGATGATGCCGGCCTGGCTCCCGGTGAAGGACTGGGCGGTCACGTCGAGGTCGGCCAGGGCCATGACCAGCAGCGCCATGGAGATGCGCTCGCCGGCGCTGAGCAGCATGTCCACTTCCCGGTTGGGCTGGGTGAGGCTCACCTCGGCAGCCAGCCGGACCAGATCGTCAGTGGTCTTCCCCATGGCGCTGACCACCACCACCACGTCCTCGCGGTCGCGGCGGCAGCGGGCCACGTGATCGGCTACCGCCCGGATCCGATCGGAGTCGGCTACCGAGGTGCCTCCGAATTTCTGCACCACAAGGGACATGGCCGCTCAGGCTACCGCCCGAGGAGCGGCTACCCTCATGGACCGTGTCCACCGAGAAGCGCCAACGCCAGAAAGCCGGCCGCAACGCCCGGCTCGAAGCCCAGAAGAAGACCCTCAAGCGCAAGCAGGCAACCCGGAGGGTCATCACCCTGGTCATCGTGGCCGCCGTCATCGGCGGGATCGCCTACTGGATCTCCAAGCCCTCGGGCACCCCGGCCAAGGCGGCGGCCAAGTCCACCACCACCACGACCAAGCCGGCTCCGAAGGGTGGCTCGGGGGACACCACCCCGAGCGCCATCACCACCTCGGCCAACTGCCCGGCCAGCTTCACCGCCACCCTGAACAAGCCGTCGTACTCCTCGGCGCCCCCGATGACGGTGAGTGCTTCGAAGACCTACACGGCCACGGTGACCACCGATGTGGGCCCCTTCACCATCCAGCTGGATCCGAAGGCGGCCCCGAAGGCCGTCAACAGCTTCGTCTTCCTCGCCAGCCAGCATTTCTTCGACTGCATCACCTTCCACCGGGTCATCCCCGGCTTCATGGACCAGACCGGTGACCCGACCGGGAGCGGATCCGGTGGCCCCGGCTACACCTTCGCCGACGAGCTGCCGAAGACCGCCTCCCCCCAGTACCCCAACTACTCGGTGGCCATGGCCAACTCCGGGCCCAATACCAACGGCAGCCAGTTCTTCATCGTCGACGGCACCCAGGGCCAGAGCCTGGCCCCCAGCTACACGCTGTTCGGGAAGGTGACCTCGGGTATGAGTGTGGTCGACCAGATCAACGCTGACGGCAACGCCACCGCCTCCGCCAACGGGGTTCCCCCCACGGTGCTCCACCGCATCGTCTCGGTGACCGTCGCAGTGAGCTAGTCCTGCCCCGGACCCCGACCTCACCGACCCTCTCGACCGCAACCAAGGAGTGACCATGTCCCCCGAGATCCCCTCCCCCGACGGCTCCAGCCCGAAGACCCAACGATTCGACGCCCCGCCGCCGATGATCATCGACCCGGCCAAGCGGTACACCGCCGAGATGGTGACCAACAAGGGCACCATGACCATCGCCCTCGACCCGGCGTCCGCCCCGAAGACCGTCAACAACTTCGTCTTCCTGGCTCGCTGGCACTACTTCGACGGCATCGTCTTCCACCGGATCATCCCCGGCTTCATGCTCCAGGGCGGCGATCCCGAGGGATCCGGGCGGGGCGGCCCGGGCTACCAGTTCGATGACGAGCTCCCGGCCCGGGGCCGGTACGAGATCGGCTCGGTGGCCATGGCCAATGCCGGGCCGAACACCAACGGCAGCCAGTTCTTCATCATCAGCGGCCGGGACGGGGTGGCCCTGCCCCCCAGCTACTCCCTGTTCGGGAAAGTCGTCGGTGGCACCGAGACGATCAGTGCCATCGAATCGACCGGGAGCCGGTCGGGAGCCCCGTCGGAGACCGTCACCATCGAATCGGTGACCATCACCGAAGCCGACTGAGCCGCCCGGGTCAGCTCGGGAGCGCCCCGAGCCCGGCTTCGGCCGGGGCGCCGTTCACGAAGACGGCCACGCTTCCCTCCCCGGCGGAACGCCAGGTTCCGTCGGACCCCCGGATCAGCGCGGTGTGCTCCGGCACTCCCGCCACCGGGGTGTCCCGGGGCGCCAGGAGCACCGAGCGGTGGAGCTTCTGGCCGTGGGCGTCCTCGTGGGTGTCCCCGAAGTGGGGCACCACCGCGATGCCGGTGACCAGCCCCAGGCCCAGGGTCAACCCGCCACCCCGGGCATCGACCATCGGGTCGGTGAGGGCCATGGCCGCCCCCGAGGACCCGGCGATGACGGCTCCGTCCTCCCAGGCCTCGACCATGGCCTCCCAGACCTTCGAGCTCTTCAGGACGCTGCGGAGGTGCATCGGCGAGGACCCGGAGAGGTAGATGAACCGGGCCCGGCGCATGACCGCCGCCGCCCCCGGATCCTCGGCGTCGGCCCGGGACAGCACCATGAGGCCCTCGACCTTGGCTCCCAGCGGATCGAACCATTCGGCCGCCTGGACCACGGCCCGTTCGGGGTGCTCGTAGGCGGCGGCGGTCGGCAGGACCAGCACCTCGTCGGATCCCGACGCCGACAACAGCTCGGCATCGAAGCTGCAGCCCGGCTGCCATTCGCCGCCGCCGACCAGTGCGACGGCGCCGGGCGATCGAGAGGTTCCGTTCATGGTCGTCACCCTAGGGGGCGGGGCGGGGCGGAATCGACGGTTACGGTCGGCAATCCCACCGTCAGCCCCGGCCCGGCCGCAGTCCGTCCCGCCGCATCATCCGGCCCATGGCGTCGCACACCTCGACCGAGAGGGCCAGCGAGTCGGCCAGGAATCCCATCCCGAAGAACCCGTGGACCTGGTCGTCGTAGCAGCGGTGCTCCACCTCCACCCCGGCCTGCCGGAGTTTGGCGGCGTAGTCGTCCCCGTCATCCCGGAGCGGGTCGAACCCCGCCGTCACCACCAGCGCCGGCGCCACCCCGTCGACATCGTCGGTGAGCAGCGGGGACGCCTCCCCCAGCTCCCAGTCCTCCCGGTTGGGCAGATAGGCGGCCCGGTAACCCTCCATCTCCTTCTCGGTGAGGAAGAACCCCTGGCCGAACAGCCGCATCGACTCCGAGTCGAAACGGGTGCTGAGCCCGGGATAGACCAGACCCTGGGCGATCGGAGCCGGCACCGCGGTGGCGGGGGGAGACGCGGCCAGGGACGCCGGGGTGGGGGCGCCGGGACGGGTGAGCAGCGCCACCACCGCGGCCAGGTTTCCACCGGCGCTGTCCCCCATGACCCCCACTCGTCCGTCGGCGATCCCGAGCTCGTCGGTGTGGCCGTGCACCCACCGGTAGGCGGCGAGGGCATCCTCCACTGCCGCCGGGAACGGGTCTTCGGGGGCCAACCGGTAATCCACCGCCACCACCACACACCCGCTGACCGCGGCCAGCAGCCGGCAGGACGGGTCGTGGGAGAGGAGATCGCCGATCACCCACCCGCCGCCGTGGAAGTAGACGATGGCCGGCGGCGGCGAACCGAGGCCCAACCCGGTGCCGAACCGGCGGTAGACCCGCACCGGAATGCCGGGTGACCCCGTGGATCCGCCGGCCGCCGGGATGATCCGCTCGACGACGTGGACGTCGGTGCGGATGGGCATGGTGAACAGGGCGATGCGGCTCATCTGCTTGCGCATGACCACCGGGTCACCCAGTCCCTCGGCCACCGCCCGACCCCCGAGAAGACCATCCAGCCGGCTCATGACCTCCAGCAGGGCTTGGATGCCCCGGTTCATGACCCGGCCGTCGACCCGGACCGGAGCCGATCGGCCCAGCAATGCCAGCAGCAGCTCGGGGCGGCGGAACAACCAGGCGAGGAATCGGGCACCGATCGGCCAGCGCTCGTTGGCCCGTTGCCACTGCCGGTTGTAGACCCCCCGGCTCCGGCCGAACCCCCGCCCGCGGCCGTTCCCCTCGCCCGTCGCGGCGTCAGCCGGTAACGGTGGGGTGGAGTTGGTCCGGACGGCTTTGGCCGGGGAAGCCACGTTGGCCGGGGATTTCGTCGCCCGGGCCTTGACCGCCTTGGTGGTAGGGGTCGCCGCCTTGGTGGCCCGGGCCTTGACCGCCTTGGCCAGGCCCGACTTGGTCGACTTGACCGCCTTGGCGGCTCCGGGCGTCGCGCCGCGCTTGGCTGAGGTCTTGGGGGGAGTGCTCACGGGCACCATCGTGTCGGTAGCTTGGCTGCCAACGCAAGGGCGACCGCTGGGGGGGACATGGGACGAGCAGCCGACAGAGCCGAGGCACAACGCCGGCACTATCAGGGCAAGGTGGCGATCGTCACCGGGGCGGCCTCGGGAATCGGCAGGGCGCTGGCCACCGAACTGGTCGACCGGGGAGCCACCGTCGTGGTGTCCGACATCGCCGCCGGGGAGGCGGGGCGGGTGGCCGAACAACTGGCCCGGCGGGCCGGACCCGACCGGGCGGTGGCCGCCACCCTGGACGTGACCGACGCCGCCGCCATCGACGACCTGGTCAGTCGGACCGCCGCCGAGCACGGTGGTCTCGACCTCCTCTTCAACAACGCCGGCATCGGCGTCGGCGGCGAG
>DATARI010000213.1:0-6432 GCA_036264255.1 Acidimicrobiales bacterium
AACTCCCGGGAGATCGTCCAGACCCACCTGGCCGCCCTCGACGACGAGCACTACCAGAAGGCCGTGGTCGGCAACGTCTGCACCCTCTACGGGATCGATCCCGCCGTCGTGGTGGCGGAACGATGACGGCGGTGACCGAGAAGTTCAGCCTCCGGGGAACTCCCTTGCTGTCAGCCGGCAATACCCAGACCCTCCTGGCCAAGGCTCCGTCGCTGTGGGCCCACGTGAAGGTCTACGCATCGGGTGGCGAGAACGGAGTCCACGCCCATCCTGACGAAGACCACCTCTTCGTGGTCCTCGCCGGCGAGGCCACCTTCATCGGCCCCGACCAGAGCGAGACGGTGGTCGGCAGTTACGAGGGGATGATGGTGCCGAGGGGGGCGGCCTACGCCTTCCGGAGCTCGTCCGAGGACAACCTCGTGATGATCCGGGTCGGGGCGCCGGCGGACACCGCCCTGATCGACGCCGAGGGGAAAGCCGACGTCACCGGATCGGGCATCCCGAAGGCCGTCGCCACCCGGGTCGCCGCCGACGGGAAGCTGGCTCCAGGTCTGGCGCCGACCAACAAGACCGGGGCGGTTCCCGGCGTCGCCATCCCAGGGCGGGTCTTCGCCGGCTGAGGCGCTCACCCGCGGTACCGGGCCCTCCTTCCTCCGGGTCAGCCGGGCGCCCGGCTCCTCAGCAGGTGGCCCGGCAACGGGCCGGCCGCCTCGACCAGGGGCCGTCCGGCCTCGAGGATCGGGGTGCCGTTGACGATGACGTGGTCGACGCCGACCGCGTCGACCACCAGTCGGGAGCCGCCGGCGGGGAGGTCGGTGACCCGGCGGGTGGGGAGGCAGCCGACCGTCTCGGCATCGAAGACGACCACGTCGGCGGCCAGACCCGGTTGCAGTAGGCCGCGATCGGCAATCCGGTAGACCTCGGCGCTCCGAGCCGTCAACATGTGCACGGCGTGCTCGAGGGCGATCCCGCCCTTCTCCCGCACCCAGTGCTGAAGAAGGTAAGTCGGGAAGCAGGCATCGCAGATGTCGCCGACGTGGGCCCCGGCGTCACTCAAGCCGAGCCGGGTCCGCGGGTCCAGCAACAATCCCGACACCTCCTCCTCATCGACGTTCAGGTAGGAGACGGCGAACTTGGTGGCCAGGCCTCCCGCCAGCGAGAGCCCGAGCATGATGTCAGCCGGGTGCACGCCCTGCTTCTCGGCCAGTTCGAGAACGGGGACCCCGGTGAGCTCAGGTCGACCGGGGTGCTCGGCCACCGTCATCCGCTCCCACTGACCCATCCATCCCGGCGAGCTGGTCAGGTCCCGGAAGCGCTGCGCCACCTGCGGCTGCCGGTAGTGCTCGATCATCTCCCGGTCGGTCATGGCCGACACCGGGTCGATGATCTCGTCGAGGACCTGGATGTGGAGTACCTCGCAGGCGTCATGTCCGAACATGAACGGGCGGGCCAGCGATGCCTGAATCGTGAACGGTCGCGGTGACACCTGGGCGATCAGGTCGCGTCCGGCTCCGCAGAGGTCATCCAACCAGGCCAGGAAGGCATGGTGGGCGTTCTTCCCGCCCTCCTCCGGACCTTCGTCGGCCAGGATGCCGGACCAGCTGATCCGGCATCCGGTGGCGTCCATCACCGCCCCCATCCCGCCGTCGTTCATGGTCGGACCATGGTTGGTGGCAAACACACCCCGGCCGGTGCCCTGCATGGCAGAGACCAGGGCGATGTACTCATCCAGGTTCGCCTGGCGGCTCGGGACCGGTCGGCCCAGGTAGCCGACGTGGGCCCGATGGTTCGAGCTCGAGAATCCCAGAGCCCCCGCCTCCATGGCTCCCCGGACCAGGTCGGCCATGACGGCCAACTCGTCGGCGGTGGCCGTCCGGTCGAGCGCCGCCTCCCCCATCGCCCAGAACCTGGCGGCGCTATGGCCGAACAGGAAGCCGATGTTGATGGCCGTCCCCCGGTGCTCGACGGCGTCGAGGTACTCGGGGAAGGTGACGAACGGCCACTGTTCGCCCATACCGGCGCGGGTGGTGGCATAGGGCATGCCTTCCACCTGCTCCAAGGTCCGCAGCAGCATGTCCCGGTGCTCGGGCCGGGCGGGGGCGATGCCGAATCCGCAGTTGCCCGACACCACCGAGGTCACCCCGTGCCACGGCGACACGCTGAGCAGCGGGTCCCAGAAGAGCTGGAGGTCATAGTGGGTGTGGATGTCGATGAACCCCGGAGCGACGACGTGGCCCCCGGCATCGATCGTCCGGTCCGCCGCCCCCGAGATATCGCCGACCCCGATGATCCTCCCGTCTTTGATGGCGACGGCCCCCTCGCGACCCTCCCGACCAGAGCCGTCAACGACGAGGCCGTTGGTGATGAGCAGGTCAACGTCCACGTCCCTCTCCTTCATCCGACGACTTTGGCCCGGCCAATGCTGTTGCCACCGTCCAGCATCAAGGTGTGCCCGGTGATGGCGCCGGCGTCGCGACTGGCCAGGTAGGCCACCGCCCGGGCCACGTCGGACACGGTCGGGGGCCGGGTGAGGTGCATCCCCTCGATCCATTCCCGAACGTCGGGGTCCGGCATCCCCTCGCGCTCCTTGCCCAGGATGTAGCCGACTGCGACCGTGTTGCATCGGATGCCGTCGGCGGCGTAGTCGACGGCGATGGACCGGACCAGCGCGTGGAGGGCGCCCTTGCTGGCGGTGTAGGCCGCGGTGTTGGGGGTGCCCCGCTCGCCGACCCGGGATCCGATCGCCACGATCGCCCCGCCGCCCGCCTCCCTCATGACCGGAATGCCGTGGCGGCAGAGCCAGAGAAAGGAGGTGAGGTTGATGGCCAGCTGCCGCTCCCACGCCTCGTCGGTGACCTCGGCGATGGGGCCGTCCCCGCCCCCCGGACTGGCGGCCAGGTGCAGAGCGCCGATGGTGGCCACCGCGGAGTGGACGAGAACGGTGAGCCGGCCGAATCGCTCCACGGTCGCGCCGATGAGGCTCCGACACTCGGACTGGTTGGAAAGGTCGGCGGGGACACAGACGGCCGACCCCCCGGATTCGGTGATCTCCCCGCAGATGCGGCGGCCACGCTCCTCGTTGCGGCCCGTGACCACGACATCGGCGCCTTCGGCCGCCAGCTCCCGGGCGATTTCGGTCCCGGAGCCGAGACCGGTCGAGCCCGTCACCACCGCGACCTCACCGCGCAACCGCCCTTGGTTGTCCGACTTATCCGGCACGGTGACCGCCCGGTCCCGGGGCGGAGGTCCGGCCCGGGTGTGCCCCCGACGGTTCACGCCGGAAGATCGAGACCGAAGACCCGGATGGCGTTCCCCCGCACCACCTTGCGGAGTGACTCCGCCGGCATGACGTGGGAGTACTCCTCGACCAGTTTCATCGAGCCGGGCCAGGTGCTGTCGGTGTGCGGATAGTCGACCTCGAACATGACGTTGTCAACGCCGATCTCCCCGATGCTGCTCATTCCGTGCGAATCCCGGAAGACGGTGGTGTGGACCTGCCGGCGGAATATCTCGCTCGGCGGCTCGGGCAGGAGGTCAGCGACCTCGGTCCAACCCCGGTTCTCGCCCCAAGCGATGTCCATCCGTTCGAGCAGGTACGGCAGCCAACCGATGTTGCACTCGCCGAAGACGATCTTGAGGCCCGGGAACCGGAGCAACAGACCGGACATCACCCAGTCGGAGACGGCCATCGCCGGGTTGAGGAAGGTAAGGCTGTTGAGCACGGCGGCCGGCGCGTCGTCCGAGGTGGTGGAGAAGGCCGAGGCCGAACCGAAATGCATGTTGATCACCGTGCCGGTGTCCTGGCACACCGCAAAGAACGGATCCCAGTATCCCGAGTGGATCGAGGGGAGTCCGAGTTTGGAGGGGATCTCCGAGAAGGCCACTGCCCGGGACCCGAGCCCTGCGGTCCGTTCGACTTCGGCCACGGCCAGGCCGACATCCCAGAGCGGAATAATGGTGAGGGGAATGAGGCGGCCACCCGAAGGCCCGGCCCACTCCTGGATCATCCAGTCGTTGTAGGCCTTGACGCACAGCCAGGCCAGGTCCTTGTCCTCGGCCTGGGAGAACGTCTGCCCGCAGAACCGAACGAACATGTTCGGATAGCACAGCGAAGCGTCAACACTGTTGGCATCCATGTCGGCCAGTCGGGCCTCCCGGTCGTAGCAGCCCTTCCTCATCTCGTCATAGGTCATCGGGGTGATGCTGATGTCGTCCCGGTCCATGCCCACCGATCCGAACGTCCGCCAGATGGGGATGCGGAGAGACTCATAGAGCCAGATGTCCGCCGGCCGGCCGGCATCGAAGTGGACCCGTTTGGTGGAATCGGTGCCGATCGGGCGACCGACGGAGTCCGGATCCATGGCCTGGATGGGGCCGCGGACGACACGGGGGCCGTCGTCCAGGTATTTCCGCGGAAGACGGTCCTGCCACAGAGTGGGCGGCTCCATCACGTGGTCATCAGCCGACACGATCCTGGGCAGATCCAACTTCGCGTCCATCGCCCTTCCCCCCTAGGTGTCGAGGTCCGGCCGGCTCACTACTGCCAGACTCCGGAGGGCATCAGCAGCCCCTCGAACGCCTTCTCGTCGACCGGTCGGTCCGGCTCGATCCCCAGCCGCTCGACCAGGATCTCCTGGAGCTGGCGATAGTGCTGGGCCAGCGAACAGGTCATGGTCTGGAGCAACTGGTGCAACGTCTGGGGTCCGTAGTGGGTCACGATGACCCGGGTGAGGTCGCAGGTGGGCGTCACCCACCGCCAGGCCCGGATGTCATTGGCGGTCAACGCCATCTGCGCGATCACCCGGTACATCGGGGTGGCCTCTTCCGGTTCCCCGAAGGCGGCGTCCTCGCCGGTCACCTCCATGGCGAATCCCAGTTCGTGAATGCCGTCCGCCACCAGCGCGAAGCGCTTGAACTTCTCGGCGTGCCCGGCGATGTGGTGGACCAATGACTTGTAGCTGTGATGGGGGATGTAGGGGGTCCCGTCGAGCATGAACAGAAACGGGGCGGCAAAGCGGGCCATGGTCGGGGTTGGATCGTCATAGTGGTCAGGGGGCAGCTGGAGGGCGAAACGACAGACTGCATCAATGAACCCGGTGGCCCGCTCGACCAGTTCCCCAATGCCCAACACCCGGCCGGCCGGATCCTTGGTCAGCCCCAACAAGTCGTCGACTTGGTCGAGGTCGAACCCGGTAGCCCACCGGTCGCCGACCCTCACGCTGGGCATGGAGAGGATCCCCGCCCTCTTCATGTCTTCGAATGCCTCGAGGTCGCTCTGGACGTCGACCGCCTGGAACTCGACACCCCGATCGGCCAGGTAGCCCTTCAGCCGGGTGCAGTTCCCACAGCCCGGGATCCAGTAGACGGTGATCGTTTCAGTCCCGACCGGCATGGCCACTCCCCTGGGGATCGAAATAGTAAGTTTATTGTACTTCTTCCAGCCAAGGAAAGGCAACCGCCGGCCAAACCAGTCGGCCGGGAGCCGGCAGCGAGATGCCGGGCCCGCGAGGTATCAGGCGGAGAAGACGACCGGGAGTTCCTCGAAACTGTTGTGGAGGACCGAGTGAGGACGCACCGGCGGACCGGCCAGCTCCCAGTGGGGATAGCGCTGGACGAGCTCTTCGAAGAACACCCGGCCCTCCAGTCGGGCCAGCGCGGCACCGACACAAGCGTGCTCCCCGAACCCGAAGGCGAGATGGGTGGGCTCCGGCCGCCGGGAGACGTCGAACACGTCCGCATCCGTCCAGATCGACTCGTCCCGGTTGGCCGCCATCCACATCATGTGGACGTGCTGTCCCTGCTTGATCTCCCGGCCGCGAATCTCGGTGTCCTGGGTGACGGTCCGAATGAAGCCGCGGACCGGGGTGACCCACCGCAGGCACTCCTCGCCGGCATCGGCCAGCAGGGCGGGATCGGCCCGAAGCTTGGCGCGCTCATCCGGGTAGTTCGCATAGGCCCAGATGCTTCCCGAGATGAAATCCCTGGTCGTCTCGTTGCCGGCCACCAGGACGGAGCGGAGGAACATATGGATGGTGTCGTAGGTGAGGTCGGCGCCGCCCAACTTGGCCGACACGATGGTCGGGATCATCTCCCGGCTTTCCTTCCCGAGGCAGCGGATCATCCATTCGTCGAAGAAGGACCGCATCCCCTCGGTGTTGGCGGCAGCCAGCGCGAGACCTTCTCGGTCCAGCGCCGCGCCCATTTTGATCATCTCGTCGCTCCAGTACTTCAGCTGGGCGACATCCCCGGTGGGCAGTCCCATCAGGAGGGCGATGGCCTTCAGGGGGATCACCGCCCCGATCTGACCGACAAACTCGATCGGCTGATCGGGGACGATGGTGTCGATCAGGTCACGGCAGAACTGGCGGACAGCCCCTTCCAGCTCCTTGATGGAATTGGGGGTGAAACTCGGGGAGATCATCCGGCGTAGCT
>DATARI010000216.1:0-18028 GCA_036264255.1 Acidimicrobiales bacterium
GTCCGTTCACGATGGCGCACAAGCCCGTAGACGGGCAGGAGATGGCGGTGGGGTTGCCGGGGATCGATGAGGAGGACGTTGACCCGGGCAGGGTGGCGGTCCACGGCGCCGACTCCTCCGACCAGGCCTGGCCGTCCCAGTCGAGCACCGCGGTGCCGACCACCGCCGTACACGCCGATGTCGACGCACAGGAGACGCCGACCCGGCCCGAGGCGTACAGGGCGGTGGCGCTGCCCGCCCCCCCGACCCCGCCGGCACCGGTTCCGAAAGCTTGTGGCGTCAGCCACGACCCGTTCTTCCACACAAAGGCGTTACCGGTGTTGTCGACGATGGCGCAGAACTT
Source organism: Acidimicrobiales bacterium (assembly GCA_036264255.1). Lineage (GTDB taxonomy): Bacteria > Actinomycetota > Acidimicrobiia > Acidimicrobiales > RAAP-2 > DASZIT01. Next base: position 344 of record DATARI010000216.1, read on the forward strand.
GTTCGACGTGCACGACACCGCCGCCTCCCGCGAACCGGGATGGCCACTTCCGGGGTCGGCGGGATTGACGGGGAGTGCCGCCGCCGGCATCAAGGCCACCGGCGTGATCCAGTTGGTCCCGTCCCCGTTGGAGACGAACCCGGAGCCGTCGACGATGGCGCAGAAGGGACCCCCGATGCAGGTGATCGCCGGCAGGATCGGCGACGGGCGGGAATCGGCCGGGGGCGGGAAGTAGACGGAGGGATCAGACCAGGACTGGCCGTCCCAGGATTGGGTGAGTCCGGCTCCGACGGTCCCGGACGCATCGCTCTGGTTGGCACCGCCGCCGGCGGCGACGCAGAAGGTGTCAGAGATGCAGGACACCGAGGTGAACCCCCCACCCGGAGGCAGGGTGGCGAGCGGGACCGACCACCCGGGAGCCGGGGTGATGGCGACCGGAGCGGTGGTGGGGGGGACGGTGGTCGCCGGGGGCAAGGCGGCGGTCGTCGGCGGCGTGGCGGTGACCGGCACCGGGGCGGCGTCCCGGGTGATGGGCAGCTGTAATCCCACCGGTCGGCTGGCGGCCACCGGCGCGTTGGCGGTGCCACACGCGGCCGCCGTCAGCACCAGGGCTCCCGTCGCCACCAACGCGACAATCCGGCTCTGGCGCAACCTCCCCCCTTACTGACCGGCAGATCCTTCCGGCGTGAGACCGGGCGACCAACGACCGGCGGACAAGGCTACCGACCGACTGACCGGCCGCCAAGTCGCCGCCACCGGGTCCGATGCCCCCCGGATCAGGCGGTGAGCGGCCGGAACACCATGCCGGTGCGGGGCTTGGGGTGGAAATAGGTGGTCTTGGCCGGCATCCGCTTGTTGCCCCGCGCCCATTCCGAGATCTGGCCGACGGTGGCCGGGCGGAGCAGGACGACCGCTTGCGCCCGCTCGGAGGCGATCGCCTCGGCGGCGTCCTCCCAGCTGTAACAGAACTCGAGCTCGTGGTCGGGAAGCTCGGCGATGACCAGGGCGACCATCGACGAATCGAGCGGGGACCCGGCGGCTTCCGGCGTGCCGTCCTTGGGTGACATCAGCCATGCCCCGGAGGCCATGATCAAGGAGAGGGCCTGGGATTCGCCCAGCGCCGAAAGTGTCCGGCTGGAGAGGTCGCCGGCTTTGGTCACGTTGAACCATGACGAGAAGGCGTCGACCAGATCGATGCCGTCGGGGAGACCTGACAGCAGCCGGTGGACGGGCCCGACCTCGAGCTGGTCCTCGCTGAGTTCGACCACCAGTGCCATGATCAGGTCGGCTCCGGGGACCGACTTGTCCCCCTGGGTGGCCAGTTCCTGTCGGAAGTTGAGCGCCGTCTCGAACCGGTGGTGGCCGTCGGCCACCACCACCGGGGAGGCGGCCACCGCCTTGCCGACGGCGTCGATGGTGTCGGCATCGGCGATCACCCACAATTCGTGGACGACCCCGTCGTCGTCGGTGGCCCGCATCTGGGCAGGGCCGGCCGCCATGATGGGGGCGAAGGTGTCCGTCAGCCCCGAGGTGAGCGACAGCCCCCAGATGGGGGAGAGATTGGCCCGGGTGGCCCGGAGCAGATCGAGCCGGTCGCTCTTGGGCTTGGGCAGCGTCTGCTCGTGGGGAAGGATCTCGCCGACGCTGTCCTCGTCGATGGCCAGGGCGCCGATGACCCCGTTGGTCGAACGCCCGTTGGGGGAGGTCATCCGGTAGGCGTAGAGGCTCGGTTCCGGGTCGGACACCAGGGTCCCCGCCTCCTCCCAGAAGTCGAGCATGGCCCGGGCATTGGCGTAGCGGTCCAGTCCGGCCCGGTGGTCGGGCTCCGGAAGTTCGACCCGGACCGCGTTGGCGCTGTGCCGGCCGGCCAGGCGCTTCCGTTCCGGTGGTTCGATGACGTCGTAGGGCGGGGCGATGACCATGTTCATGTCGACCCGGGCGGTGTCGTAGCGAAGGCCAACGAACGGTTCGAATCTAGGCATGACCACTGCGTAGCACAGGCGCCGACGGCCTTGGTCCCGATGCCGCTTGGCCGCCCCGATGATGGCATCGGGAGGTTCCGCCGACCTACTCTTTCGCCATGAAACCCGGCGACGTGGCGGCCCCCGACGACCCGGCGGCAGTCCCCGGGTCGGCGACGCCCGAGGAGGCGCCGCCCCCGGCCGGGGCCCCATCCGACCGGGTCGAGCTCCTGCGCATCGGGATGGCGGCTGAGCGGGCGAGTGTGTCGCCGCGCACCCTCCGCTGGTACGAGGAGATCGGGCTGCTGGCACCGGCCAGCCATTCGTCGGGGGGAGCCCGTCGCTACAGCCAGCAGGACATCGACCGCATCATCCAGATCCGCGAGCTGCAGTCGCTGCTCGGTTTCGACCTCGGTGAGATCCGGGACATCCTCCGGTGTCAGGATGACCTGGCCGGGTTGCGACACGAATACAACTCCGGGGCCGACGGGGCCAGGCAGCGGGAGATCCTGTTGGAAGCCACGTCGATCAACGACAAGCTGCGGGCGGTGGTGGCCGGGAAGCAGGGCCGTCTCGCCATCATGATGGACGAGCTGGTCGAGAAGTCGGTCCTCTACGCCTCCCGGCTGAAGGAGCTCGGGTAGTCCCGGCTGAAGGAGCTCGTGTAGCCCGGTACCCGACGGCGCCGGTCAGACGTCCTGGGCGATCAGCCCGGCCAACGCCGCCGCCCCGGCCGGCTGGAGATGGACCTGGTCGGAGGTGAACCACTCCGGGTGCGGTGACGACATCGAGTACCAGTCGGCTAGCACCGCGACCCCGGGGTACCGGGCCACCCCGGCGGCCAGGGTGGCGTTGTCGGATGCCTCCCACGATCGGGGGACGTCCACGTTGACGAAGACCACCCGTTTCACTCCGGCCGCCGCCTGCATCATCGCATCGATGTCACCCGAGGTGACGGTGCCGTTGGTGCCCAGCTCGATCACCAGCACGCTGCCGAGGGAGCCCGCCGCCCGGTCGGCCTGGACCACCCCGATCCCGGTCTCGAACTGGCGGCTCACCTGCCCGTCCACCGCGATCCCGGGGATATCGGCCTGGAGGTTGGGCTGCATGTCGATCATCACCGAGTCACCCACCGCGGTGACCGGCCCGGAGACCGGCAGTGGGGCGCCCGTTCCGCCGGTGGTCGCCGGGGTGGTGGGCGTTGACGACGTGGTCGGCGCGGAGGAAGTCGGGGAAGACGAGGAAGAGGCCCCGGGCGGAGCCGTGGTCGCCGCTGCCGGACCGGTGGTCGAGGAGGTGCCGGTCGGAAGGGGCTGGTTGGATCCGGCGGGGGCGGACGACGGGGTCTTGGCCCCCGACCGGGTGGCGATGGCCAGCCCTACCAGGCCGACCAGGACAGCCAGGAGGACGGCGGCGACAATGCGATCAAATCGACTGAACGCGGCCATGACCACCATTCTTGTCGCCTCCGACCCCCGAGAGCGTGTCATACCGCCTCCGTTGGATCCCCTGGTTGACTAGCCAGAGGACGAGGGCGGCTCCGCTGTAGCCGGCCCCCAGGACCACCGCCCCGGGCCAACCGCTGCCCGAGTAGACGATGCCGGTGGTGGCCGAGCCGATCGAGCCGCCGATGAAGTAGCAGACCATGTACCCGGTGTTGAGCCGGGACCTGGACTCCGGGTCGATGGCGAAGATCACTTGTTGATTCTGGACGTGGGTCGACTGAATGCCGAGGTCAGCGACCACGATTCCGGCGATGAGGGCCCAGAGCTGGTGGGCGCCGAGGGCGAGCAGTCCGAACGACCCGACGGTGATGGCGATCGACGCCCCGGTGACCAGCCGCTCGTGACCCCGGTCGGCCAACCGGCCGCTCAACGTGGCCATCATCGCTCCGCTGGCGCCGAGCAGCCCGAACAGCCCGATGACGGCCTCGCTGTAGTGGTAGGGGGGCTTGGCCAGGAGGAAGGAGAGGCTGGTCCACAGCACGGTGAAGGCGGCGAAGAGCAGGCCACCGAACGCGGACCGCAGCCGCAGGGTGGGCTCCGAACGCATCAGGTAGACCACCGAGCCGAGCAGCTCCCCGTAGTTGCGATGGGGGCGGACGTCCTCCCCGGGCAGGGCGCGAGCCAGAATTCCGACCAACAGGAGGACCACCGCCCCGGCCACCACGTAGACCGACCGCCATCCGGCCACCTGGGCGATCAGTCCGGAGAACGTCCGGGCCAGCAGGATGCCCAGCAGCAGGCCGCTCATGATGGTGCCCACCACCCGGCCCCGATTGGAGTCGCTGGCCAGATGGGCCCCGAACGGAACCAGGATCTGGGCCGCCACCGAACAGACCCCGGCGACGGCCACCGCTGCGATCAGGACGGTGATGGTGGGGGCGAGGGCGGCCACGAACAGGGCGGCGGCGGAGATGACCAGGATGCCGGGGACCAGGCGGCGGCGGACCAGCACGTCCCCCAACGGGACCAACATGGCCAGACCGAGGCCGTAACCGATCTGGGCGCTGGTGACGACCAGGGTGGCGGTGCCCGAGGAGGTATGGAGGCTCTGGGCGATGGAGGGGAGCAGGGGCTGGGCGTAGTACAGGCTGGCCACCGCCACCCCGCAGGCGGCCGCGAACAGAAAGACCATGCCCGGGGTCATCACCTCGGGGCCGGAGGTCGCTTCGGGGCCAGGATCGGTCGAGGGCAAGACTTCGAGTGTACGGGACCACGCCCCATCCACGACCGTGACCAGGCACGTTCGAGGCACGCCTCCCGGCACGGTTCCAAGTCGGCTGGTATCGTCTCGTCCACAACCGAATGCACTGCCAAGGGGAAGCCGGTCGAATTCCGGCGCTGGTCCGCAACCGTAGGTGACACGCCAAACCCGGCGGGTCACGAGCCGGGATACCTCGGAAGTACTCAAGTTGAGCCATATCCGTCGAGAACTGCGGCAGTGGCTCGGGCTGTCCCTGTTTCGCAGTTGGGAATGTGGCCTTCCGGGTCGTTGCCTCCAAAGTGAGGAACCCCGAAATGTCTCTTTCACGCATCCGAGTCGCCGCTGTGTCGGTGATTTGCCTGGCCATCGGAATTGCCGCGGGACCGGCAGTCGCCATGGCCGCCACCCCGGCCGGCCCCGCCACCCCATCGCCGGCGCCGCACGCCAGCCCGTTCAACCTGCCCACCCTGCCCCAGACGGCGGCCGCCCAGGCCGGGGCCCAGTGGCTGGCCGGGCAGCTGACTCCCCAGGGCTTCATCCCCTCGCCGACCCCCGGGCAGGCCAACCTGTCCTCCACCGCCAACACCGTCGAGGCGCTAGCCGCCACCGGCGTCGACTCGAGCGGGGCGCGGCTGGCGCTGTCCTATCTGGCATCCCATGTCAACAGCTACGTCACCGTGAATGGCGCCGACGGCCCCGGTCAGCTGGCCCTGTTGATCCTGGATGCCCACGCCTTGGGCGTTGATCCGACCAATTTCGGGGGCACCAACCTGGTGACCCGACTGCTGGCCACCGAACGGACCAGCGGCACCGACGCCGGGCTCTTCGGAGCGCAGGACCCCTCCTTCGACGGGGCCTTCCGCCAGGGCCTGGCCCTCGCCGCGCTGGCCGCCACCGGCAACACCAATCGGGCGGTGATCGGAACCGCCATCAACTGGTTGCAGGCGCAGCAGTGCCCGGATGGAGGCTGGACCAGCTATCAGACGCCGGCCAATCCCTGCACCGGTGACCCGGCCGCCTCGGCCGGGCCGGACACCAACTCCACTGCGCTCGCCATCGAGGGTCTGGCCAGTCAGTCGGCCCTGACCCCGTCGATCGCCACCGGTGCCCTCGGCTTCCTCACCGCCGCTCAGGACTCGGACGCCGGTTGGGGATTCGATCCCAACACCGCCAGCGCTCCCGGGTCCACTGACTCCAATTCCACTGCGCTGGTGACGCAGGCCCTCATCGCCCTCGGCCAGACTCCCAGCTCCGCCACCTTCCAGAAGGGCCTGGCCAACCCGGTCTCGGTGCTCCTCTCCTACCAGGTGCCCTCCGGGCCCGACGCCGGTGGTTTTGCCTTCCAGGCCAGCGATGCTCCCGACGTCCTTTCCACTGCCCAGGTGGTCCCCGCACTGGCCGGGTTGATCATCCCCTTCATCGGCCCTGCCGGACCCAACCAGGGCTACTGGCTGGTCGGATCCGACGGTGGCATCTTCACCTTCGGTGATGCGGGTTTCTTCGGGTCCACCGGGGCCCTCCACCTCAACCAGCCGATCGTCGGCATGGCCGCCACCGCCGACGGCAAGGGTTACTGGCTGGTGGCATCGGACGGCGGGATCTTCGCCTTCGGTGACGCCGGCTTCTTCGGGTCAACCGGGGCCCTCCACCTCAACCAGCCGATCGTCGGCATGGCTTCCACCGCCGACGGCAAGGGCTACTGGCTGGTGGCATCGGACGGTGGGATCTTCGCCTTCGGTGATGCCGGCTTCTCCGGGTCCACCGGGGCCCTCCACCTTAACAAGCCGATTGTCGGCATGGCCGCTTCTCCGGACGGCAAGGGCTACTGGCTGGTCGGCTCGGACGGGGGCATCTTCTCGTTCGGTGATGCCAGCTTCCAGGGCTCGACCGGCGCCCTCACCCTCAACAAGCCCATCGTGGGCATGGCCGGTTCCCGCGGGTGACCTGGAGGCCGCGGTGGCGGTGGGTGGTCCCCACCGCCATGTTGATCGGGGCCGGGGCCGCGGCGGTGGCTCCGGCCGGCCCGGACGGCCTGATGCCGTTCAAGGCAGCGGTCGCCGCCGCCGACAGCGTGTACGTAGCCTTCGTGGTGGACTTCGGACAGGGATCCGGCTCGCCCCAAGTGGTATCGGGGTGTGTGAAGGTTCCGTCGGGACAGAACGGGTACGCGGCCCTCGCCGATTTCGCCCAACAGCTGAACTGGCCGGCGCCCAGCTACAACAGCGCCGGACTGCTTTGCACCATCGACGGCTACGGGGCGAGCGTGTGCGGCCAAGTGGTGGGGTCCGGTTACAACTACTGGTCGTACTGGCACGGGGATTCGGGCACCTGGGCCTACTCGTCGACGGGTGCCTCCCGGACCATGCAGACCGGCGAGGTGGAGGGATGGCGATTCCAGAATCCCGGCAGTGGCAACCCCTCGGACCCGGCTCCGGCGGCGGGCGCCTCGTTCTCCAGCATCTGCACCAGCGCCGCCATCGCGGCCCTGACCCCGCCTACCAGCGCGACGACCACTCCGGCCGGGGCACCCACCGGGCCAGACCCGGCCGGCTCTCCGTCCCCGACATTGCCCGGCGGGACCAACCTGCCCGGCGGGACCGACGGGGGAGCCGCGACGACGACGCCGGGGGCGGGGGCGACGACCACCGTTCCGGGCTCTCCGGCCGCCGGAACGGGACCGACCACCACGACCACCACCCTCGCCGGCGGGTCAACGACCCACCCGGGTAGTCCCGGAACCTCGGGCTCCCGGGGAGAGGCACTGGCCCGCACCGGGTCCGCCCAGCACAACGGCAACAGCAACGATGTCCCGCTGGTGGTGGGCGGCATCATCGTGGTGTTGCTGGCCCTCGGCGCCCTCTACCGGTGGCGCCGGCAACCCGGGGCGCCGTGAGCGGGCGCACCCTCCACCCGGCGGCCTGGTGGCTGTGGGCGGCCGCCATGGCGGTGGCCGCAGTGCGCACCACCAACCCGATGCTGCTGGCCCTCATCGCCGCCGTGGTGGTGTTCGTGGTGGCCGCCCGCCGCTCTGACGCCCCCTGGTCGCGTTCGCTGGCGGTCTTCTTCCGCTTGGGGCTGATCGTCATCGTCATCCGGGTAGGAGTCGAGGTGGTGTTCGGCCAGCGCCTTCCGGGCCACACCCTCTTCTCCCTCCCTCGGGTGCCGCTGCCGTCGTGGGCGGCCGGGGTGAGCATCGGCGGGCCGGTGAGCCTGGAGTCGGTCGTCCAAGCCGGAGTCGACGGGTTGCGGTTGGCCGTCATCCTGCTGTGCTTCGGTGCCGCCAATTCACTCGCCAGCCCCTACCGGTTGCTGCGATGCCTGCCCACTGTCCTCTACGAGGCCGGAGTGGCGGTCACCGTCGCCCTCACCTTCGCCCCGGAAGTGGTGATCGCCATCGGTTCGACCCGGGAGGCCCGGCGACTCCGCGGCCGTCCGACCCGCGGCATCGCCGGGTTGCGAGGCCTCGCCATCCCCGTCCTGGAGGGGGCCCTCGACCGCTCGCTGCAGCTGGCCGCCTCGATGGATGCCCGGGGCTACGGGCGCCGGCTCGCCGACGCCCGCCGCCGTCGGCTGTCCACCGGGGCCACCGCCAGCGGATTGCTGCTCATCGTGCTCGGCGTCTTCGGTGCCCTCGACTCCGGCTCGCTGCCGGCCGGCGGCATCCCCTTCCTCGCGGTCGGAGCCGCACTCCTGGCCGTCGGCATGGCCGCCGGTGGACACCGTTCCCCCCGCACCCGTTACCGGGCCGATCCGTGGCGGCTCGCCGAATGGGGGGTGGCTCTTTCCGGCGTCGCGGTGCTGGGCGTCTTCGTGGCCGCCGGAGTGTCGGGGGTGTCGGGGCTGCAGTTCAGCGCCTTTCCCCTCCATGCCCCCGCCCTCCCGGTCTGGCTGGGGGTCGGCATCCTGGTGGGCCTCCTGCCCGCCACCCTGGCGCCGTCCCCGCGGGGATGGGTGTCCCGGGGACCCGACCCGGACCCGAACCCAGTGGCGTTGGAGCCTCGGCCCTCCGCCCGAGTCACCGGGGCGGCACGGTGATGATTCGCTTCTCTGACGTCACGTTCACCTACGCCGATGCCGACCATCCCACCCTCCGGCAGGTGGACCTCGCCATCGGGGAAGGGGAGCTCTGCTTGGTGGTGGGCGCCACCGGCTCGGGCAAGTCCACCCTCCTCGGGGCGATCAACGGCCTGGTGCCCCACTTCACCGGGGGGCATCTGTCGGGGGAGGTGACGATCGCTGGGCGGTCGACCCGGGACCACCCTCCCCGCGAGCTGGCCGACCTGGTCGGGATGGTGGGCCAGAACCCGTCGGCCACCTTCGTGACCGACGTGGTCGAGGACGAGCTGGCCTACGCCATGGAGAACCTGGGGGTGTCGCCGACCGCCATGCGACGGCGGGTGGAGGACACCCTCGACCTGCTCGGGCTCCATGAGCTCCGCCACCGGTCGCTGCTCACCCTGTCCGGCGGCCAGCAACAGCGGGTGGCCATCGGCGCGGTACTGACCGCCTCGCCGAGAGCGCTGGTCCTCGACGAGCCGACCTCCGCCCTCGACCCCGCCGCCGCCGAGGAGGTGCTGGCCAGCCTCACCCGCCTGGTCCACGACGTCGGGATGACGGTGGTGATCGCCGAGCACCGGCTCGAGCGGGTGGTCCCCTTCGCCGATCGCATCGTGCTGGTCCCCGGTTCCGGGGAACCGCTGGTGGTCGGGAGCCCGGCCGAGGTGATGGCCGGATCCCCGGTGGCGCCCCCGATCGTGGAGCTGGCCCGGGTGGCGGGGTGGGATCCGATTCCCTTGTCGGTCCGCGACGCCCGTCGCCTGGCCGAGCCGCTTCGTCTCCGCCTGTCCGGTCTCCGGGTGGGTCCGGCCGTGACGGCAGCCGCGGCGCCGGTCCGTGATCCGAAGACGAAGCCGACCTACCTGGCCGAAGTGGAGAAGGTGACCTCGGCCTACGGGTCGGTCACCGCCCTCGACCGGGTCGATCTGGGGATCCGGCCCGGGGAGGTGCTGGCGATCATGGGAAGGAACGGCTCCGGGAAATCGACCTTGCTCGGATTGCTGGCCGGCCTGAGAAAACCGGGGAAGGGCCGGGTGACGGTCGGGGGGCAGGCGCCCGGCGACCTTCCTCCCCGCCGGCTGATCCGGTTGGTGGGGCTGGTGCCCCAGGACGCCGGGTCGCTCCTCTACTCCAGTTCGGTGGCCGAGGAATGCGAGACCGTGGACCGGGACAGCGGGCTGACCCCCGGCACCACCGCGGCGACCTTGGACCGGGTGCTGCCCGGCGTGCCCCGCCACCATCACCCGCGGGACCTGTCGGAGGGCCAGCGGCTGGCCCTGGCCCTGGCGGTGGTGCTGGCGCCGGCCCCTCCGCTCCTGTTGCTCGACGAACCGACCCGGGGGCTCGACTACCCGAGCAAGGACCGCCTGGTCGGCCTGCTCCGCGACCTGGCCCAGGCCGGGCACGGTGTGGTGCTGGCCACCCATGACGTCGAGCTGGTGGCCCGGGTGGCCGACCGCGGCGTGGTCCTGGCCGAAGGCGAGGTCGTCTCCGACGGCGTCGCCCGCGAGGTGGTGTGCCATTCGCCGGTGTTCGCCCCCCAGGTGGCCAAGGTGCTGGCCCCCGACCCCTGGCTCACCGTCGACGAGGTCCGGGTGGCCCTGACCATGATTGTTCGATGACGACGGCTTCGGCGACGGCCACGACCACGAAGGGGCCGCGGCTCAACGCCATCCGCTTCCGGCCCCGGGCCTCGCTGGCGCTGGCGGTGACGTCGTTGGTGGGGGTGGTGGGATTCGGTTGGCCGCTGCTGATTCCGAGCCACGCCAACGCCAACCTGGCCCACGCCACCGACGCCCCGTGGATCTTCATCGCCCTGCTCCCGCTGCTGTTGGCCGTGTTGCTGGCGGAGATCTCCGAGGGCTCCCTGGACGCCAAGGCGGTGGCCCTGCTCGGCATCTTGGCCGCCTGCGGGGCGGCGCTTCGGATTCCGAGCCCCGGCATCGCCGGGTTCGAACCGGTGTTCTTCCTCCTCATCCCGGCCGGGAGGGTGCTCGGTCGCGGCTTCGGCTTCGTGCTGGGGGCGGTCACCATCCTCGCCTCGGCGTTGATCACCGGCGGGGTGGGGCCGTGGCTCCCGTTCCAGATGGTGGCGGCGGCCTGGATGGGCTTTGGGGCCGGGTGCCTGCCCCGGGCCGGCGGCAAGCGGGAGTTGTTGATCCTGGCCGCCTACGGGGTGGTGTCGTCCCTCATCTACGGCGCACTGTTGAACCTCTGGTTCTGGCCGTTCGGGGCGGGCACGACCACCAGCTTCTCGTTCGTCCCCGGTGCCCCCGTGCTCCACAACCTCCATAGCTTCGTGTTCTTCGATCTCACCACCTCACTCGGGTTCGACATCCCTCGAGCGGTGACCACCGCGGTGCTGGTGCTGGTGCTGGGCCACCCGGTGCTGGCCGCCCTGCGCCGGGCCACCCGGCGGGCAGCCTTCGATGCCCCGGTGACCTTCGAAGGGGCCCAACCGGCCCCAGCGGCCGGAGCGGCCGGAGCGGCCGGGGTGGGGGCGGGAGCCAGGGAGCACACTGGCGAGACAGGAGAGACGTCCGCCCCGCTCGGCCAACCCCAACCTTGACGGCCCGGGGCAAACGTAGACTGGCGGGGTCGAGGGGACGGAGGGTTCAGCAGTGAGTGACAAGGTGGCCAAGGTTGGCGGCCGACCGGACGAAGCGGTGGTGGAACCGGAAGAGGAGCCAGGCCTCGATCGCATCGTCACTGTCCCCAACCTGATTACCCTCGTCCGGCTGGCCTCGATCCCCGTCTTCATCTGGTTGCTGTTCGGCGCCCACCGGCAAACCGCCGCCGCCATCCTCCTGGCCTGCCTGGGTGCCACCGACTGGATCGACGGCTTCGTCGCCCGTCGGTTCCACCAGGTCTCCACGTTGGGCAAGGTGCTCGACCCGGTGGCCGACCGGGTGCTGGTGGCCACCGCGGTGATCACTATCATCATCCATGGCGCCGTCCCCCTCTGGTTCGGGGTGGTCACCCTGGCCCGGGAGGTGCTGGTCTCTTTGGCGGTGCTGCTGCTCGCCTCCCTCGGGGCCAAACGCATCGATGTGTTGTGGGTTGGAAAAGCAGGTACGTTCGCCCTCATGTTCTCCTATCCGGCATTCCTGCTGGGCCACGGGACCGCCGGGTGGCAGGGACCGATTCGCGACATCGCCTGGGTGACCGGGCTTATCGGCCTGGGGCTGGCCTGGATCGCCGCGGCGTCCTACGTGCCGGTGGCCCGTCAGGCCCTGTCCGAAGGCCGGGCCGCCGACCGGGATGGCCCCGCCCCGGGCCCCGGCACCGCGTCAACCGAAGGCCTGCACCCATGAAGGCGGTGATCATGGCGGGGGGCGAGGGAACCCGACTGCGTCCCCTCACCTCCAATCAGCCTAAGCCGATGTTGCCGATGGTCAACATCCCGATGATGGAGCATGTGGTCAATCTGCTCCGGCAGCACGGGTTCGAGGACATCGTGGTGACCGTGGCCTTCATGGCCAACGCCATCCGCACCTATTTCGGGGATGGTTCGGAGTTCGGGGTCCGGATGGTCTACGCCACCGAGTCCACTCCGCTGGGCACCGCCGGATCGGTGCGGAACGCCCGCGACGAACTGGACGAGCGCTTTCTGGTCATCTCCGGCGACGTGCTCACCGACATCGATCTGAGCGAGGTGGTGGCGTTCCACGAGAAGCGCGGGGCATTGGCCACCCTCGCCCTGAAGGCCGTCGACAATCCGCTGGAGTTCGGCATCCTCATCACCCGGGAGGACGGCTCGGTGGAGCGGTTCCTCGAGAAGCCGACCTGGGGCCAGGTGTTCAGCGACACCATCAACACCGGCATCTACGTCCTCGAACCGGAGATCTTCGACTTCATCCCCGAAGGCCGGCCGGTGGACTTCTCGGGGGAATCCTTCCCGGCCGTCCTGGAGGCAGGGAAACCGCTCTACGGGTTCGTGGCCGACGGCTACTGGGAGGACGTCGGCACCCTGGATGCCTATCTGAAGGCCCACCAGGACATCCTCGACCAGCGGGTCCAGGTCGAGATCGCCGGGTTCGAGCTCCGTCCCCGGGTGTGGCTGGGGAAGGGCTCCCTCATCGACCCCACCGTCGACATCGTCGGACCGGCAGTCATCGGCGACAACTGCGTGGTGGGGCCCGGGGTCAAGCTGGGGGAGTACTGCAGCCTGGGACGCAACGTCCGGATCGGGGACAACGCCGCCCTCCAGCGCAGCGTGGTCCACGAGAACTCCTATCTCGGATCGTCGGTCCGGGTGGACGGGAGCGTGCTCGGTCGGGCCTCGGACCTGCGATCCGGCGCCCGGTGCGAGGAGGGCGTCGTCCTCGGCGAGCACTGTTTCGTGGGGGCGCACGCCGAGCTCAAGGCCGGGGTCATGGTCTATCCGTTCAAGACGGTCGAGGCCGGCGCGATCGTCAACTCCTCCATCGTCTGGGAGTCACGAGGGGCGAGGTCGCTGTTCGGCCGGGACGGCGTCCAGGGTCTGGCCAACGTGGACATCAGCGCCGAACTGGCGGTCCGGCTGTCGATGGCCTGGGCCTCCACCCTCGAGAAGGGGACCACCGTCACCACCTCCCGGGACACCTCCCGGGCGGCCCGGGTGTTGAAGCGGGCGATCATGGTGGGCTGCAACTCGGCGGGGGTGAACGTCGACGACCTCGAAGCCGCCACCGTCCCGGTCACCCGGTTTCAGGTCGCCTCGTCGTCCAGCCTGGCCGGGATCACCGTCCGGCTGACTCCCGACGATCCCGAGTCGGTGGTGATCCGGTTCTTCGACGAGCGGGGCATCGACATCGACGAGTCCGCCCAACGGAAGATCGAACGGCTTTACTACCGGGAGGATTTCCGCCGGGCGCTGGCCCGGGAGATCGGGGACATCGGGTTCCCGACCCGGGCCGTCGAGTACTACACCGCCGCCCTCATCGACTCGGTCGACCTGGCTCCCTCCCGGGACGCCAACCTGAAGCTGGTCCTCGACTATTCCTTCGGGACCGCCAGCTTCGTGATGCCCAATCTCCTCTCCAAGTTGGAAGCCGACGTGCTGGTGGTCAACCCCTATGCCAATACCGCCGGCGCCACCACCTTCGACCGCCGGGCCAGCGCCGCCCGGGTGGCCGACCTGGTGCGGGCGTCGGGGGCCCACCTGGGCGCGGTGCTCGACCCGGGCGGCGAACAGGTCACCATCGTGGACGACAAGGGTCACGTGCTCTCCGACGACGAGGCGGTGCTGGTGATGCTGACCCTGGTGACCGAAGCCCAGCCCGGCGCCCGGGTGGCCCTCCCGGTGGTGGTGAGCCTGGCCGCCGAGGAGATCTGCCGGAAGACGGACACCGAGATCGTCTGGACCAAGTTGGCCACCTCCCACCTGATGGAGGTGACCAGTACCGAGGACGTGATCCTGGGGGCCAGTGAGCACGCCGGGTTCATCTTCCCCGGCTTCATGCCCGCCTTCGACGCCGCCGCCACCCTGGTGAACCTGCTGGCCCTCCTCACCCGCACCGGCCAGCCGCTGTCCCACCTGGTCGAGACCCTCCCGAAGGTCCACATCGCCCATCAATCGGTCCACACCCCCTGGGAGCAGAAGGGGACGGTCATGCGGACCCTGGTGGAGCGTTCCGAGGGTCGGGACCTGATCCTGCTCGACGGGGTCAAGGTGCTCGAGCCCGACGGCTGGGCCCTGGTCATCCCCGACCCGGAGGAACCCATCACCCACGTGTGGGCCGAGGCGGCCAGCGACGCCCAGGCCGGAGGCCGCGCCCAGGAATATGCGGTCCGGATCCGGCAATTGATGCGCTAACCGCTGGGTCGCCCGAGGGTCCGCGGACCCCGGGCCGCCCATCGGCGCCCCGGCTCCCGGTCGGGTATGGTCCGCATCTATGAACGTGCCCGACGACCTTCGCTATTCATCGGATCATGAGTGGATTCGCCCGGAAGGCGACCGGGTCAGGGTCGGGATCACCGACTACGCCCAGGACGCTCTCGGCGACGTGGTGTTCGTCGACCTCCCCGCCGAAGGGGCGACCGTCACCGCTGGTGGGACGCTCGGCGAGGTGGAATCGACCAAGTCGGTCTCCGAGGTCTACGCACCGGTGGCCGGCGAGGTGGTGTCGGTGAACCGGGCACTGGCCGAGGCCCCCGAGCAATTGAACCAGGATCCCTACGGGGAGGGCTGGATCTGCGAGATCATCCCCTCCGATCCGGCTTCGGTGGAAGGGTTGCTGGACGCCAGCGCCTACCGGCAACTCACCGACGACTGACAGGTTCCCCCGTCCGCCGAGAAGAAGGGTAGGGACAAGAACGACTACCGTGAGTGATGTGTTCTGCCATAACTGCGGCCATCGCAATCCGATGGGAGTCAACTTCTGTTCGTCGTGCGGGTCGGCGCTCGCCGGCACGTCCAGTGACACCACCATGTCCGTGCAACCGGTCGAGGACATCAGCGAGGGGGTCGACGACGCCACCGCGGTGGGTCTTCTCGAGCTGCCGCGCGGCATCGGCATGCTGGTGGTCAAGCGCGGCCCCAACACCGGGATCCGCTACGCGCTGGAGTCCGACGTGACCCGGGCCGGGCGCCATCCGGAGAGCGATATCTTTCTCGATGACATCACCGTGTCCCGTCGGCACGCGGAGTTCATCACCCATGATCACGTGAGCAGTGTGCGGGATGTGGGTTCCCTGAACGGCACCTACGTGAACCGCGAACGCATCGAGGAGGCGCGGCTGTCGAGCGGCGACGAAGTCCAGATCGGCAAGTTCAAGCTGCTGTACCTGGTGGCCACGGGCGAATGACCGAGACGGGGAAACCACCCCAGGGGGGGAAGGCGCGGTGAGCGGGCGGTCGTACCTGTCGATCGGTGACGTCCTCACCCTGCTCCGCCAGGAGTTCCCCGACGTGACCATTTCCAAGATCCGGTTCCTGGAGAGCCAGGGCTTGGTCAATCCGGAGCGGACCCCGTCGGGATACCGGAAGTTCTACGAGCAGGACGTCGAGCGGCTCCGGTGGGTCCTGCGCCAGCAGCGGGAGCACTTCCTCCCCCTCAAGGTCATCAAGGACCGTCTGGGGGACGAGTCGAATGGGTCGGAAACCCCAGGTCAGGCTCAATCCGGTGGTCCCGGTTCCCAGCATGGGGACCACCGGCCCCCCGAGCCGTCCCGGACCCCCGAGCCGTCCCGGACCCCCGAGCCGGTTCTGGTGGGGCGGGCGACGGTGACCGCCCTCCCACCGAGGACGGCAGCCGCCCCCCGGCCCACGGTTTCCGAACCGGCACCGGTGGGTGGAGCCCAGCCCGGGCGGATGGCTGCCGAGGCGACCGGGCCGGTGTCCTCCCGGCTGCCGAGTGGAAGCGGGCCTTCGGGTCTCTACGATCAGGAGGACCCCGGGGTCCTGACTCGACGGGCGACGCCCGACGACGGCGGGATTCCCCGCACCCCCGACCGGGTTCCGGCGCCCTCCCGAGAGGTCGCCCCGGCTTCCGGCGCTGCGCCGACCGCGGCGGAAGGACTCCGCCGACCGACCTCGACCGCCGCGCCCTCCGGTGCCAGCGCGTCGCCACCGTCGCCGTCGCCGTCCGACCCACCGCCGGCCAAGGTGGCCGCCGAGGCCGGCGGCTCCACCCGACCCTCCAAGCCCGCCGCCCCTGCCGGCCGCGCCACCGGCAAACCACCCGCCGACCCGCCCGGACCGCCCGGACCACCCCCCGGACCGACGAAATCGAAGGCGGCCGATGCCGGGGCGGTCTCGGATATGGCGGGCATGAGCGGGGCCAGCCTCACCCTGGACGAGCTGGCGACGGCTTCGGGGCTGGACATCCTGATCATCGAGGAACTGTGTGAATACGGGCTGTTGAGCCCGTCCCGGGTGGGCGGAGGGGAGTACTTCGACGAAGAAGCGCTGGCGGTCGCCAATCTGGTGGCGGGATTCGCCCGCTTCGGCATCGAGCCGCGCCACCTGCGTCTCTACAAGAACTCCGCCGACCGGGAGGCCGGCTTCATCGAGCAGATCGTGCTCCCACTGGTCCGGCAACGAAATCCCGAGGCCCGGGCCAAAGCCAACGAGACAGCCGATGAGCTCATCCGTCTGGGTCAGGGCTTGCGCAGCTCCCTCCTCCGAAAAGCCCTCCACGAGCTCCTGGGGAATTGAGGACCGGTAGGCCTCCAGGTTGGGGCAACATTTCGCCGGCCGCGGCCGCGAGTTCGGCTGTCGGCGAGTAAGTTGCACAGCATGGTCGAGGTTCGACTTCGAGCGGTGCGGGTGGACCTCCAGTCGAACACGCCCGTCCTGCTCCTTCAGGAGCCGGAGGGGTTGGGCCGGACCCTGCCCATCTTCATCGGTGCCCCCGAGGCGACTGCCATCGCCTTCTCCCTGCAGGGGATGGACACCCCCCGGCCGATGACCCACGACCTGATCCGGGATCTGCTCGACGCCCTGGGCGCCGACGTGGTGCGGGTGGTCATCACCGAGCTCCGCACCTCCACCTATCACGCCGAGATCGTGCTCCGCCACAACAATCGGGAGGTGTCGGTCTCGTCGAGGCCGTCGGACGCGGTGGCGGTGGCGGTGCGAACCGGAACGTCGCTGTTCGTGGTGGACGAGCTGATGGACGCCGAAGGCATCATACTGGCGGTCGACGAGGAAGACGAGGGGGAGGAAGAGGACGAGAACGCCAATCCCGACGAGCTGGTCGGCGAGTTCCGCCACTTTCTCGACACCATCCGCCCGGAGGACTTCTCCGCCTGAGAACATGGGCGGTCGGCCGGCGGTGGAACCGCTCGGGCCCCGGGTTGTGCCAACCTGAGGTCGGCGCCGACGGAATCGCCATCCACCAACGAGGGGAAGTGTGAACGGTATGAGGAAACCTGTGATCGGGCTGCTTGCCTCCGTCTGCCTGGGTGGCTTGGCATTGGCGGCGTGCTCCTAGGGAACTCCGACGGCCACCACCGCCACCACCACGACGCCCACCAC
>DATARI010000205.1:0-3620 GCA_036264255.1 Acidimicrobiales bacterium
GACCTCGGCCGGACCGGAAACCCATCGGTGGTGGCTAAAGAAGGTCGTGGCCCCCTAGTCAACCGACCCCGGGGGTCACCTCCCCGTGGTCACGGCACCGGGCCCGGTAACCGCCGGGGGAGACGTTGACAGTCAGGCGGCGCCCGCAGGCGGCGCAGAACCGGGGTGGGTCGAGTGCCCGCCCACATCCGGTGCACTCGGCCTCCGGCCGCCCACAGCCGGTGCAGTGGCGGATCGACGTCGCCACCGACCGGCTCAAAGGATGCCGGTGAGGGCTCCGACCGGCATCCGGAGGTCGGAGAGCATCTGGAGGTCCTCGTCGGCGGAGCGCCCGAGGGTGGTGAGGTAGTTGCCGACGATGAGCGCGTTGATCCCCGAGGTCATGCCCATGGCCTGGAGCTCACGGAGGGTGACTTCTCGGCCGCCGGCGTACCGGAGGATGACCCCGGGAAGCCCCAATCGGAACAGGGCAATCCACCGGATCGCCTCCCAGGCCGCCACCGGCTGGGCGTCGCCGAGGGGGGTGCCGGGCCGGGGGTTGAGGAAGTTGAGCGGGACTTCGGTGGGGTCGAGCTCCTGGAGCTGGCCGATCAGCTCCACCCGTTGCTGATCGGACTCGCCCATCCCGATGAGGGCGCCGCAGCACAACTCCATCCCGTGGTCCCGGACCATCCGGCAGGTGGCCTCGCGCTCCTCCCAGCTGTGGGAGGTGACCACGTTGGGGAAGAAGGACCGGGAGGTCTCCAGGTTGTGGTTGTAGCGGTGGACACCCCCCTCGCCCAGGCGACGGGCCTGGTCGTCGGTGAGGAGCCCGGCGCTGACCGCCACGTTGAGGCCGGTCCGGTCCCGCACCAGTGGCACCAGCTCGAGGATCCGTTGCAGGGTCTTCTCGTCGGGACCCCGGATGGCCAGCACGATGCAGAACTCCGACGCCCCGAGCGCCTTGGTCTCCTCAGCGGCGGCCAGCACCTCGTCGGCGTCGAGGAAGGGGGTGGCCTTCACCGGGGTGTCGAAACGGGAGGACTGGGAGCAGAAGTGGCAGTCCTCCGGGCAACCGCCGGTCTTGGCCGACAGGATCCCCTCGACTTCGACCTCGGGGCCGCACCAGGCCAGGCGGACCTGGTGGGCAAGGGCGGCCAATGACGTGACCCACTGATCGGGGAGCTCGGCCAGGCCGGCCAGCTCGTCGGTAGTGAGGAGTCGCCGCTCGTCGAGGAGGGCGGTTTCGGCCGCCGACAGGCGGGCCCGGGCGTCGGTCGACTCGATGGTGATCCGGTCCGGGACCGGCACGTCAGGGGCCCGGTTGGGCGCGGACAGCGTCACGGTGGTACGGATAGGGGTGGCAGTGGCTTCACCAGGCATGGGGCAACGGTACTTGGCCGGGTGGGACTTCCGAAAAACGACGGGCAGCCGAATGGCCGTCACGCGACCGATCGAGACGTTCTGGCCTGGCCAGACGGCAAGGAGACAGCTGTGGCATGGGATTTTTCCACCGAGCCGGAGTTCGAGGAGAAACTGGCGTGGATGCGCGAGTTCGTGAGGGAGGAGATCTTCCCCCTGGAGACGCTGTCGCTGTCCCATGACACCTTGGTCGAGGCGATCAAGCCGCTCCAGGAGAAGGTGAAGGCCCAAGGGCTGTGGGCGTCCCATCTCCCGCCCGACCTCGGCGGGGGCGGATTCGGTCAGCTCCGGTTGGGCCTGATGCACGAGATCCTCGGCCAGACCATCTACGGACCGGTGGTATTCGGCAACAACGCCCCCGACTCGGGCAACGCCGAGTTGCTGGCCGTCGGGATCGAGAACTCCGGCCGGGAGGAGCACCGCCAGCAGTGGCTGGAGCCGCTGCTGGACGGGACCCTGCGGAGCGCCTTCTCGATGACCGAGCCGGGGGCGGGGGCCGACCCGACCATGATCTCCACCCGGGCGGTCCGGGACGGCGACGAGTGGGTGATCGACGGGCACAAGTGGTTCACCTCCAACGGGTCGGTGGCCGACTTCCTGATCGTGATGGCGGTGACCAATCCCGACGTCCACCCCTACGCCGGGTGCTCGATGATCATCGTGCCGGCCGACGCCCCCGGGGTCGACATCGTGCGGGACATCCCCACCATGGAGGACCCGGTGGAGCACTTCGGGAAGTTCGGTGGCCACGCCGAGATCATCTACCGGGAGGTGCGGGTCCCCTACGACAACCTGATCGGGAACGAGGGCGAGGGGTTCCTCCTGGCGCAGAACCGGCTGGGCCCGGGGCGGATCCACCACTGCATGCGGTGGCTGGGGCAGTCGAAGCGGGCCTTCGACATGCTGTGCGAGCGGGCGGTGTCCCGCACCACCCACAAGTCGACCCTGGCCGAGAAGCAGACCATCCAGAACTGGGTGGCCGACTCGTTGGCGGAGATGACCGCCGCCCGGCTGATGACCCTCTACGCCGCCTGGAAGATGGACGAGGTGGGCGCCTCCGCCGCCCGGGTGGAGATCGCCATGATCAAGTACTACGGCGCCGGGGTGCTCTACAACGTGATCGACCGGGCCATCCAGGTCCACGGGTCACTGGGGTTCTCGACCGACCTGCCGCTGGAGTCGATGTACCGGGCGGCCCGGGCCGCCCGCATCTACGACGGGCCCGATGAGGTCCACAAGGTCACCGTGGCCCGCCACACCCTGAAGCTGTACACCCCGGTCGAGGTTCCGACCGAGCACGTGCCCACCCGCCGGCTGGCGGCCAAGGAGCGGTTCGCCCATCTGTTGGAGGAAGCCACCGCCAACGCCTGAGGGGCGGAGGCCTCCGGCTCCGCAACCGGCCGGCGGTTGGCCACAATGTCGGGATGACCCCGCCTGACACCGACCGCTGGCTTCCCCGGCTGGCTGCGGCTCTCGACGTGCGGCCCGAACCGGCGCGCCCCCTCGGCGCCGGGCTCTGGCGGATCCGGGCCGGGGGCCGGGAGCTGGTGGCCAAGACCGGTCCCGGGGTGGTCGACGAGGCCGCCGGGCTGGTGGCCCTGGCCCGGGTGGCCGGGGCGCCGCCGGTGCCCGAGGTGGTGTTGGCGACCGACGACCTCCTGGTAACCACCTGGGTCGACCAGGGGCCAAGGACGGCCGCCCACCAGGTGGTGCTCGGGGAGCGGCTGGCGGCGTTGCATGCCGACCGGTGGCCCACCTGGGGAGGGGGCTCACGCTGGGTCGGGGCCTGCCCGGTCGACCCCGAGCCGGCCGAGGACGGCCCCACCTACTTCGGGAGGCGGCTGGTGGACCTGGCCTCCCGCTGCGGCCTGAAGGGACCGGCAACCGCCTTGGCCGGCCGGTTGGACCGACTCCTCCCGCCCGACCGCCCGGCGTTGGTGCACGGCGACCTGTGGTGGGGCAATGTCCTCTGGGGTGCCGACGGGCAACCGTGGCTCATCGACCCTTCGGTCCACGGCGGCTATCCGGAGGAGGATCTCGCCATGCTCGGGCTGTTCGGCGCCGTTCCCGAGCCGACCCTCGAGGCCTACCTGGACGCCCGGCCGCTACCGGCGGGCTGGGAGGAACGGGTGGAGCTCTTCCGGCTCCCCCCGCTGTTGGTCCATGCGGTCCTCTTCGGCGCGGGCTACCGGTCCGAGGCCGAGGGCATCATCCGCCGA
>DATARI010000245.1:0-13494 GCA_036264255.1 Acidimicrobiales bacterium
TGTTCGACCGCCTCCCGTTGGCGAGGATTCAATCCCTGGGTGAACTGCTCGGGCCGCAACCGGCGTTGGGATCCGGAGGGCTTGGCCACGGCGGCTCAATCTACCGGGCAGCCGCCAACCCGCCGGACGGCCCGAAGCTAGGACCCGTCTCCCTCGATCTGCTGGTCGGCGGCAGCCAGAAACTTCCGGAGCTTCACCACCATCTCCACCGGGAGATCGTTGTGGGGGTGGGGCGGCCGGAACACCTCGGTGTGCCCGCTGACGGTGACCCGGTAGCGGTCCTTGCTCTCGACGGTGACGTCGCCGAGCGCTTCGAGCAGGGCCAGCACCTGGGGCCATTTGATGTTGCCGCTGGTCGGGTGGCTGAATACCCGCTCGAGGATGCGCTTCTGCTCGTTGTCGAGATGGGGTTGCTCGTTGATCATGTCCGTCACTTCGATTCCGTGGGCTTCTCCAGGGGAATATAGGGTCCCCCGTCGGCCGGTGCGTCAGGGGCGGGGCAGGGTGCCGGGAATCGGCGACGCTGGGTCATCGCGCTCTTCGACCTCGTCGACCGGCCGGCTGTGGACGACCCGGACCGACCGGCTCGGAACCTCGTCCTCGGCCTCAGCAACGGCCCCCGGAGTCTCGTCGGGCCGATCCCGGCCTTCGCCGGAGGCGGCTTCGACCACCTCTCGCTCGACGACGTCCTCCTGCAGTTCGCCGTTGTCCTGCTTCAGGACGGCAATCCGGTGCGTCTTGGACTCGGGTGGTGCCACCGCGCACTCCCATCGGGTCGGATCACCCTCGGATCCCCCCTGATCATCTACTCATCTACCCCATCGTCGGGTGGAGAAACTCGGGTGGCATCCGCCCCGGTGACATCGGATCCTTAGCGGTGGACCCGATACCGCAACGCGGTCCGAGCTCCGATCTCCTGCACGTTGATCTTCTCCAGCTCGACCGAGCCGAGCCCGGGGCGTCCGAAGAGCCGGAGACCGGACCCCAGAAGCACCGGCATCACGTCGACGCGGAGCTCGTCGGCCAGCCCGGCCCGAAGCAACTCGGTGACCACCGCCGGCCCCCCGACCACCGTGACCGCCTTGTCGCCGGCGGCGGAGGTTGCCTGGGCGACGGCGGACTCGAGCCCGTCGGTCACGAAGGTGAAGCTGAGACGGTCGTCCTGTTTCGGCGGTGGGCTCGGCGGCTGGCTGGTCAGCACGAAAATCGGCACCTGGAATTCGTAGTTGCCCACATAGGAGTCCGGGTCCGCCATCTGAAAGGTCCGCCGGCCCATGAGGACGGCACCGGTCTCTTCGACCATGGCCTCCATATAGGCGCCCCCTTGCAGGTCGGCAAGATCGGGATAGAGCCGGGCGATGCTGCCGTGCTCGTCGGCCACATAGCCGTCGAGGGACATGGTCATGCCCACGATGACCTTGCCGGTGGGCTCCGAGGCTCCGGCTGCCTGGGCGCTCACCGCTCGGGTACCCAGCCGGGGTCACGCCCACTGAGCCCGATGACCCGGTCGAGCAGTGGGGCAGCCTCGGGGACTTCGATCACCGGCCCGAACAACCCCTCCCGTTGTGCCTCCTGCCCGGGGACGGCGAGGGGGGCGACGAATTGGTAGACGGCCTCGAGGATCTCCGGCTCGCAGTCGTAGGCCTGGCCGGTCGCCTGGGCGACATCCCAACCGTGGAGAACCAGCTCGTCGAGGGCGACGAGCCCGGCGATCTCTCCGGGGAGGTCCACGCCGCCGGCCTGGGTCATCCCGCTCCACGCCGCCGGCTGTCGCCAGGCTTCCGCCAGGCCGGTGAGGTCACGGGGGATGCGGGCCCGCCAGTCGTCCCCCAACCGCGAGGCGTCCCCCGAGGGGCCCTGGGAGCCGGCGTCGCCGGTGTCCTTGGTGGCGGCGGCGGTGAAGGCCAACGTCAGGCCGCCGACGTGGTCCACCAGGTCACCGACCGTGTAGGCGGGACACGGGGTCGGTCCGTCGAGGCGGTCCTCGGGAACGCCACCGATCAGCGCCGCCATCCGCCGGGTCGCCGGCTCGAGATCGATCAAGGTCGTCAACGGTTCCTCCTCAGTCGTGATGTTCCTACCGATAGACGGGACGGCTACCGCGAACTCATCGGACGATGGATGACGTGTCACTTGATCCATATCATCATGAGGCATTACATTTCAACCATGATGTCATACGCTCGATCGGCCCCCGCCCACCCCGACGAGGTCGGCTTCCGGCCGGTCTCCGGCGACGGATGGCGAAACCCGTTCCCGATGTACCGGGCTCTGCGCGACCACGACCCGGTGCACCACGTCGACGACGGCGACTACTGGGTGCTGTCCCGCTTCGCCGATGTGTTCGACGCGGTGAGGGACACCGTGACCTTCTCCTCGGCCCAGGGGCTCACCTTCGAGTACGGCGAGTTGCGGAAGGCGGGTCTGGACGAGATCTCCCCGATGGTGTTCCTGGACCCGCCCGACCACACCACCTTCCGCCGGCTGGTGTCCCGGGGCTTCGCGCCCCGGCAGGTGGTGTCGATCGAGCCCGACATCCGCAGGTTCGTCGTTGCCCGTCTGAACCAACTGGAGGCGGCCGGAGGCGGCGATGTGGTGGGCGAGCTGTTGAAGCCGCTTCCCAGCTTCGTCGTCGCCACCTACCTCGGCGTGCCTCCCGAGGATCGGGAGCGCTTCGATGGTTGGACCCAGGGGATCGTCGGCGCCAACGCCCTCGGCGACCCCGGGCTGGCGGCGGACACGGTGGGCGAGCTGTTCACCTTCTTTACCGAGCTCATCGAACGACGGCGGGAGGATCCGGGCGACGACGTCATCTCCGACCTGGTGCGACTGTGCGATGACGACCGCCTCACCCCGTTGCGGATCCTCGGCTTCGCCTTCACCATGGTCACCGGGGGGAACGACACCACCACCGGGCTGCTGAGTGGTGGCCTGGAGTTGCTGGCGGCCCACCCCGACCAGCGCGACCTCCTGGCTCGCCGTCCCGAGCTGATTCCCGCCGGCATCGAGGAGCTGCTGCGGCTCACCTCCCCGGTGCAGGGGCTGGCTCGATCGACGACCCGAGAGGTGGAGGTCGGCGGGGTGACCATTCCCGAGGGACGCAAGGTCCTGCTCCTCTACGCCGCCGCCAATCGCGACGACCGTGAGTTCGGAGCCGACGCCGAAGCCCTCGACATCACCCGCAATCCCCGCCGGATCCTCTCGTTCGGCTACGGCCCCCACCTTTGCCTGGGGGCGGCCGCCGCCCGTCTGATGGGCCGGGTGGTGCTGGAGGAACTGCTGGCCCGCTTTCCCCGGTTCACCGTCGATGCCGAGGCGGCCCACTTCGCCCCCGGCCATTTCGTGCGCTGGTACGAGTCCCTGCCCTTCACCCCGGGGGTTGCCGCCTGATGGCTTCCCACTGGTTGGTCGGCGACCCTGCCGCCCTGGCCGCGGAGCGGATCCTCGACGCCGCCGGTCGATGCTTCGCCGAGCAGGGTGTCCCCCACACGTCGATTGCCGACATTGCCCGGGAGGCCGGCTGCTCCCGCCCCACCATCTACCGCTACTTCGACGACCGCCACGCCCTGCGGTTGGCGTTCGTCCACCGGGAGGCACGCCGGCTGGGAGCCGCGGTAGCCACCGAGGTCGCCCCGATCGCCGATCCCGCCAGCCGGTTCGTCGAGGCCTGCCTTCGGGCACTGGCCGGGGTCCGGTCCAGCCCCACCCTGGCCGCCTGGTTCGCCGGGGGCGGGAGCGCCATCGCCACCGACATGGCCGGATCGTCAGCCGTGATCGAATCGATGGCGGGAACCGTGGTCGGTACTCCCACCGACCCCGATCACCGGGACCGGGCCCGCTGGGTGGTGAGGATCATGCTTTCGCTCCTGGCGATGCCGGGCGCCGACCAACTCGAGGAGCGACGGATGATCGAACGCTTCGTGGTTCCGGTGGCGGTGGCGTCGACCCGCTCGCCGGCGGGCTGAGTCCCCGCCCGCCGGTGGGTCACACCCGGTCGTGGGTGTCCGCCCAGTGGGTCTGCACATCCTTTTTGGTGATGGCCAGGTAGGCGACCAGAGCGACGATGGCAGCCAGCAACACCAGGCTCACCCGCCCGTCCCCCCAGCCGAGACCACCGAGGATGGTCGGCTTCCCCGTCCAGTCCGCCAATGACGCCCCGAGCGGCCGGGTGACCACATAGGCAAACCAGAAGGAGAAGATCGGGTTCCAGTGGAACCGCCAGAACCCGAGGGCGGGAACGGTGATGACGGCGGCGAAGAGGATGACCGAGTACCCGTAGCCCAGGTGGAAGGTGACGGCGGTCAGATCACCGACGGCAGTGCCGAGGGCAAAGGTGGAGACCACCGCCGCCCAGTAGAACGCCTCCCGTCGCGGGGTGTCGATGCTGTGGATCGACAACGTCTTCTCGTATTTCTGCCAGGTCACGAACACCACCACCAGCACCACGGCAAAGAACGGGGCGGAGGCGAGGTAGGGGACGTGGAACCCGACGTGGAGGACGTCGGCGCACATGGTGCCGAAGACGCCCACCATTACCACCGCGAACCAGTAGGTCCAGGCCAGGTAGCGCCGCATCTTGAACTGCAGGGCCAGGGCAACCACGAACCCGACAAACCCGACTCCCACCGCCGCCACCGGGCTCATGGCGTGGACCAGGTAGTCGGACGTCGACTCCCCCATGGCCGTCGACAGGCCCTTGATGATCCAGAAGTAGGCGGTGACCTCAGGGACCCGGAGAGCGGGTCGGGTGGGCGGTCGGGGTGCCGTCGCGTTGCCAGTCATACCGGGCAGTTTGCCCCGAGAACTCGGACGTCAGCCGTCGGCAGGGGTGGGCACACCCGGAAGGTGCCGGCGCACCGGGTGGTCGACGACCACGGCTCGACAGGCGGTGGTCACCCGGGCCGAGTGCGGGGTTCCCGGGGGCACGATCGCCCCGGAGCCGGGGCCGAGGGGTCGCTCGTCGCCGTCGATGGTGAGCAGCAGCTCGCCCTCCACGACGTTCCAGACTTCCTCTTCGGGGTGATGGTGCTCGTGGAGAGGCGCGGCGTCGGCGGCGATGTCCCAGAGGGCGAAGGTGTTGTTCTCCGAGTGGAAGAAGCGTCCACTCCAGCCGGGCAACGGTCGCCCGTGCAGCATCACCTTCGGGTCGAGGAATGGCACCGCTTCAAGGTACACCGGGTCCGATCCCCGAGCCGGCGGGGTGATCAGGGCCCGACGGCCGGCAGTGGCCGCCGGCTGTCCCCCACCGAATCGTCCTCCACCGGCACTCCATCCCGGTAGACCACCCAGCGGTTCCGGACGGCCGGGATCCGATCACCGGCGGCCACCGTGCCCACCAGGTTGAGCGGATCGGCGGCATTCAACCGGACCAGTCCATCGGTGTGGCCGGCCCGCCGTACCCGGCGCAACTGGTCGACCGCCTCCGGGAGGGCGTACTGCTCTCCGGAGAACCCGGTCACGAACCGGCCGCCCCGGACCAGGCCCCGGGCCTCGAACCGGCGCAGCGCCCACATGACCTCGCGCCAGGGGACCGCCAGCGACTCCCGCACCGTCAGGTCCCAGAACACCACGCCCCAGCGGGTGAGCAGCTGGGCGGCGACGTTCTCGGCCAAACCGTCGGGATCCAGATCGCTCCCCGGCCGCACCCCGCCCGCCGAGGCGTCCGCCCCCGGCAACAACGCCCACCGCCCCTCGCCGCCGGCCCGCAACGACTGCGCCCGCTGGCTCCCCAGCCGACTCCGGGCGTCGTTCCGGTGGCGACGGCGCCAGGTCTCCCGGGCCGACCACAGTGACCGCACGGCCTGAAACCCGTCGGAGGTGACGAGACCCCGGGCCACCAGATCCCACAGCCCCTCTTCCACCTCGACCGGCAGCCGGCCGGTCGAGGCCCGCAGCTCGGAATGGAACAACGCCCCGCGGGACCGCAGTACCTCGAGAACGTCGTGGGCGGCACCGTGGACCGGGTCGATGGGCGCCGCCTCCCCCCGGATGGCACGCAACAGCCACGGCAGGTCATCCCGCACGGTGAAGGTGATCGGTGTCGCCCTCGACGGGGTCGACGCTCCCCGGCCGGGTGCCTCCCCCTCGGTTGAGGGCCGCACCGACAAGCGGCCCCACGCCACGTCGCCGGACAGGCAGAGATCCTGCAGCCACTGGCCCTGGTACTGGGCGACCCGGGCCGGGAGGACCGACTCCTCCCACGCCCCCGCGGCCAGCTCGAAGCCCTGGAGCTGGTCGACGACGGACAGGACGCCGGCCCGTCCCTCGACCTGGGTCCCGGGAGCCACGTGCTGCCACTCGAGGAGGAACCGCATGAGCTCCTGGGGGGTGACCGGCTCGATCTCCCGCCGGAGGCGGGCATGGGTGGAGGCGTGGATCCGGGCCAGCAACCGACGGGCGCACCACTGCTCTTCGTCACCGAGCGCCGGGTCGAACCGGCCCTGCAGCGCGAACCCCTCGGCCTCCGCCCGAGCCAGTCCCACCCGGATCCGGGTGGTGGGGAGCCCGAGCCGCGCCTCCAGCTCGGAGACGGTGATGGGTCCGGTGACATCGAGATGGCCACGGACCGCGGTGGTCACCGCCGCGTCCGGCTCGATGGCCCGATCGGCGCCCTCGGAGACGAGGGATGGGGGAAGGGCCAGATCCGGAAGGAACGCGCCGTCGGGCACCAGCGCCTCGGCCCAGGGCCGGCGCTCCAACGCACACCACAACCCCCCGGCCCCGCCGCCGGCCGGGACCACCTCCAGGGCCCGTCCCGACGCCACCAACCCCTCGAAGAAGGGCCGCCACTCCGGCACCGGCCGGGTCACGACATAGGACAGCAACAGGTCGTGCAGCTCCTCGTGATCCCGGACGTCCGGGGCGGCCTCGCTCCGGATCCGGACCACCGCGTCGGCATCCAGCCGACCGAGCTCCGCCTGTTCCAGTGGTAGCCCGCGCCGCAGCTGGACCGCTCGGGTACGGCGCTCCTCCAGCGGGGCGTCATCGAGGAAGGTGAACGGCTTCCCGTTGAGGATCTCGTGGGCGAGCACCGACGGCTCGGCCGAGTCCACGAAGTGGAGGCGCACCCCACCCTGTTCCATCGCCTGCACCACCTCGACCAGTCCGTCGAAGTCCATCGCCTCGTGCAGGCAGTCCTGCATGGTCTGGCGCACCAGCACATGGTCGGGCACCACCACCGGGCCGGGCGCCACATTCTCCTGGCAGGCGGCCAGGGCCGGGAACACGGCGCCCATCAGATCGTCGGATTCCATCCGCTGGATCGGCAGCGGGTTCCGCTTGCCCCCTCGGAACCGGAGCACGGCGAGGGCCCGGTTGAGGTTCCACCGCCACCGGGCGGCGAACAGCGGCGAGGTCAACACCGCCTGGGTCAGCACCGTCTCCAAGCTGGCCGACCGCAGGAACCCGGGGACGCTGTCCAAGGTGAAGCTGTGCTGAGGGCTGAGCGACAGCACCACCGCATCGTCGTTGGCGGCGGCCTGGAGCTCGAAGTCGAAGGTGGCACAGAACCGCTTGCGCAGCGCCAACCCCAGGGCCTTGTTGATGCGCCCACCGAACGGGGCGTGCACCACCAGCTGCATCCCGCCGGCCTCGTCGAAGAATCGCTCGAAGACAATGTCGTCCTGGGTCGGCACCACCCCGAGACTCGACCGGCCGATGGCCAGGTAGTCGACCAGCTGGGTGGCGGCCCCGTCGTCGAGGCCGGTCGTCTCCGTCACGAACTGCCGGGCGGTTCGGCGGGCCTCGTCGGAGGAGACCGCCCGGTTGGCACCCGTACCCCCACCCCGGTCCGAAGCTGCCAGCCGCTGGGCCACCTGGCCCCGGAGATCGGACACGCTCCGGGAGAGCTCCCGGGTCCGGCTGGGGGCCTCCCCGATCCAGAACGGGATGGTGGGGTGCATGCCCTCGGCGTCGGTAACCCGGACCACCCCCTGCTCGACCCGGCGCACCCGCCACGAGTGGGTGCCGAGCAGGAAGACGTCCCCGACCATCGACTCGATGGCGAAGTCCTCGTTCACCGTCCCCACCGGAGTGTCGCCGGGGGCGGCCAAGACCCGGTAGTCGCCCACCTCGGCGATGGCCCCCCCGCTGGTCAGGGCGGCCAGTCGGGCTCCCCGGCGGGGGCGGACCACCCCGTTGACCCGGTCCCGATGGAGGTAGGCCATCCGCTGGCCCCGACCGGTTTCGATGCCCTCGGACAGCAATTGCACCACCGCGTCGAAGTCACTCCGTTGGAGATGGGCGAACGGCGCGGCGCGGCGGAACAGATCGAAGAGATCGTCCTCCCGCCACTCCTCCGCCGCCGCCACCTCGGCCACCACTTGCTGGGCCAGGATGTCGAGGGGCGCCTCCGGCATGACGGTGGCGTCGAGGTCGCCGGTGCGTACCGACGCCAGGAGGGCCGCACACTCCACCAGCTCGTCCCGGGTGAGCGGGAACACGATGGCCTCGGGCACTCCGGCCAGCGAGTGGTTGGAGCGACCGGCACGTTGGAGCATGGTGGCGATGCTCCGGGGCGAGCCCACCTGGCAGACCAGTTCCACCGGCCCGATGTCGATACCCAACTCGAGGGAGGCGGTCGCCACCAGGGCCCGCAGCTCCCCGGCCCGGAGCCGCTCTTCCACCCGGAGCCGGCGTTCTTTCGACAGGCTCCCGTGATGGGCGGCAACATCGTCGGCACCCAGGCGTTCGCCCAGCAGATGGGCCAAACGCTCGGACATCCGCCGGGTATTCACGAACACCAGGGTCGTCCGGTGGCCGCGAACATGCTCGGCGATCTGGTCGATGACCTCCCCGAATTGCTCGGTGGACGCCACCGCCTCCAGCTCGCTGCCCGGCACCTCGACCGAAATGCGAAGGTCGCGCCGGTGACCGCAGTCGACGATGGCGGTGGCCTTCGCCTGGCGATGGCCCGGCGCGCCGGTCAGGAGTTCGGCCACCCGTTCGATCGGTCGTTGGGTGGCGGACAGCCCGATCCGTTGCGGACGCCGATCCTCGAGTTGAACGTGGTCGAGCCGCTCGAGGGTGAGGGACAGATGCGACCCCCGCTTGTCCCGGGCCATGGCGTGGATCTCGTCGACGATCACCGTCTCCACCGACCCGAGCATCTCCCGGCTCTTGGCCGCGGTAACCAGAAGGTAGAGACTCTCCGGCGTGGTCACCAGGAACGTCGGGGGCTTCGCCACCATGGCGGTGCGGGCCGAGGCCGGGGTGTCACCCGTCCTCACCCCGATGGTCAAGTCCGGCGCGCTGAGGCCCATCTCGGCGGCGACGGCCGCAATCTCGGCCAGCGGCCGCTCCAGATTCTGGTGGACGTCGACGGCTAGGGCCTTGAGCGGGGAGACGTAAACCACCCGGGCACCCCCACCCACCGCCTCCCCGGCGGCGTGGGCCCGGTAGAGGGCGTCGATGGCCACCAGAAACCCGGTCAACGTTTTGCCCGAACCGGTGGGGGCGGCGATCAGGACGTCGGCACCGCCCCGGATCAGGGGCCACCCCTCCACCTGGGGCTCGGAGGGGCCACCCGGGAATCGGCGTTGGAACCACCCCGCCACCGCCGGATGGAATGCGCTCAGGTCTCCCGGCGGGCGCGTTGCGATGAGGGCCATGCCCCCATTTCACCATGGAGGTGTGACTCGTCAATCACCCGATCCTCCAGGGGCGTGACCTCCTGGTTCCCGGGCCGGGCAGCAGCCGGCGGGCGAGCACCGGACCGGTTCGGGGGCCTCGGGGCTCAGAGCCAGCCCTCTTTGGTGGCGAGAATCGCCGCCTCCACCCGATTGCGGACGTCCAGTTTGCGGAAGATCTCCTGGACGTGGGATTTCACCGTGTTCTCGCTGAGGTACACCCTTGAGGCGATCTCCCGGTTCGAGAAACCCTCGGCGATCAAGCGCAGAATCACCCGTTGACCGTCACTGAGCGCGGGCGCCGCGGGTTTCTCGGTCTTTTCGGCGCGGCGGAGGCGATCGAGAACCTTGCCGGCCACGGTCGGCGACACCGCGCCCTCACCTCGGTGGACGGCACGGATGCTCTCCTTGAGCGAGAAGCGCTCGATGTCCTTGATGAGATAGCCCTTGGCTCCGGCACTGATGCATTCATCCACCAGTTCATCGTCGGAGTAGGTCGAAACAATCAGGACCGCCACCTCGGGGTGGGAGGTGGCCAGCTGCCGGCATGCCGCCGGCCCGCTCACTCCAGGAAGCCGGGCGTCGAGGAGAACCACGTTCGGTCTCGTCAGATCGACGAGCCGGACGACGTCATCGGCCGAGCCGCTCTCGGCCACGACGTCGAAGTCGGGCTCGGTGTCCAAGATCGCCCGTAGGCCTTCGCGGACCATTTCGTGGTCGTCGATGAGAGCGATACGAATCATGTTGTGGTAGCGGACAGCGGGACGCTCAGTCGGACGATGGTTCCGTTTTCCTCGCCTTGGACAACCTCGAACGTACCCCCCAGCGATACTATTTGCTCACGCATGTGCCGCAATCCATAGTGCAGGTAGCTGTCCTGGAAGGTAAGGACGACAAGTTCCGAGACTCCGGCTCCGTCATCCTGTACGACGACGTCAACCCGGTCATCTTCGTATCGGATGCTGACGAGCACCGCCTGAGCCTCGGCGTGCCGCTCCACGTTGGCGAGGGCTTCGTTGATGACCGAATAGAGCACATCCGAGACCCGCTCAAGTCCGGACGGCGCCGTCCCGCTGGCCACCAAATGGCCCTTTACCACCGACCGGCGCTCGAGGTCGCGGAGCAACGATTGCACCGCGGAAGTGAGATCGTGGCCACCGCGGCCCGGCACCGCGAGGGCGAAGATGACCTTTCGGACCTCGTCGGCCACGGCGACCACCAGCTGGCGGGTCGCCCGAAGCTGTTCCGCCGTCGATGTGTCGATGGCATCGACTTCGAGTAGCGAGTTGATGCCGAGGCCGATCGAGAACATTTCCTGCTCGATGCGGTCGTGAAGATCCCCGGCGATGCGCTCACGCTCGTGGGCGAGCAACTGTTGTCGCTCCGCCTCGCTCAGGCGCTCATGCAGCTGCTGCAAGCTGGCGATCGTCTCTCCCTGTTGTTCGTAAAGATGAGCGTTATCGATCGCGACGGCCACCTGATTGGCGAGCGTCGAAAGAAGGCGTTCGTCGTCGGAGCCATAGCCTGTCGGCTTGTTGGCGACGCCGATCATGCCGATCAGCTTCGTCCCGACGACGAGTGGAACTCCGAGAAACTTGCGAACCGGCGGATGGCCCGGAGGAACGCCGACGCGGTGAGGGTCGTGGGCGACGTCGTTGGAGATGTTCGAGCGCTGCTCCATGATGGTGACGCCCACGACACTCGACCGCAGGGCCATCTGGTGGAATTGGTCGTAGAACCCCTGGTCGACGGGTCCGAAGCCACTGATCGCCGCCACGTCCATCACCCGGGGTCCGTCCACCAGCAAGCCCATAAAGGCGAATTCGGAGGCCGTGAGCTCGCGGCAGTAGGACAGGGCCCGCTCATGAATTGCAGACATCTCGTGGAGAGCCGCAATCTCCACCGAGATGGCGTGGAGCGAGTCGAGCTGTCGCTGAAGGTCATCGTCGCTCGTGGTGGCCTCCTTGCACGGCCGGCAAGAATTCCGTTACCCGCTCGAGCGTAGACCAGGTCGTCGCCGATCCTCCACGCAACATCAACCGCCCCCCCGATCGGGTGATGCCTGCACCACCCGATCGGGGGGCGGGGGTCGAAACGATCCCCCGGACGGCAGGTTGACAATCATTCGTCGCGAGGATGACACCGACACGCCACTCCGCCAGATTTAGGTGGGAGAGCAACCGGGCGCGGACGAATGGAGCCGGCCGGTCGGGAAGAGAGAGCGTGGAGCCGAGAGCAGAGTCTTCGATCGCCGACAAATCAGAGCCCGGCAACGACCTTGCCGCTCCGGGTAAATCACAGATGGACGATGCGGATATCGCCCCGGCACCCGGCGACATTTGCCCACAAAGATTGCGGCCGATCACGGCTTTCCCCGGACAAGGCATCTTGTACCTTTTCAGCGGATGCTGCCACCGCCGAGGCTCTGGCAACTCCTTACATCACGCGATCGGGAGGTTTCCGCACGCCACCAGATTCTCCATGTCTTGCAATGACACCGTGCGCTGAACCTTCTTCCATGCCGACTAGCAAAAGTGAAACCAGCGCGAACGCTCATCCGGCGTCGGGTGAATCCATAAGCGTGCTCCTCGTCGACAATCGCAACGTGATCAGAGAAGGGCTGGGTGCCCTGGTTGATCGGCAACCCGGCTTCACGGTGGTGGCACAGGCGGGAAGCATCGACAGCGCCAAGACCCTCGAGGTCACCCCCGACGTCATCGTCACGGAAATCGATCTCCCGGAAACCAGGCATGTCGAGGTGGTCGGCGCGCTTCGCGGGAAATTTCCCCAGAGCGCTCTTCTGGTTCTCACCCTCGTCCGGCAACCGGCGGAGGTGCAATCCTCGCTCGCCGCCGGCGCCGATGGCTATCTGCTGAAGACGGCGACCTCCGGTGATCTGTTCAATGGGATTCGGGCCTTAGCTGCCGGCAAGACCTACCTCCAACCCTCTTTGGGGGTCGAGCTGGCCCGCTGGCACCGATCTCGGGATTCAGGGAACCGGCTCTCGTCGAAGGAGGAACAGGTCCTACGGAGCCTGGCGCTCGGCCACACCAACGCAGAGGTAGCCGAGCACCTAGGGGTGAGCGTTCGAACCGTAGAGACCCACCGCTCGCGGATTCACCAGAAGCTGGGTCGCCGGACCCGAGCGGAGCTGGTCGAACACGCCCGCAATCTCGGCCTCTTTGATCTGGACCCGAAGTGATGCTGCGGACATCCCGCAACCGGGACCGCGATTTGACCGAGTCCTTCCCGGGGGCACGAACCACTGAGCGAGCAGTTCAGCTCGCACCCATCCCGGCGCGCATCGTACGCGGCGGTCCCGAGAGCCGAATCGGTGAGCAGCGGATTCGGCCCCTCGCTCCGGAAGCATCATGAACGGCGAGCGCCGGGACGACGATGCAGAACGACGAGACCAGGAGGCCGAGCGCCGGGATCGGGCCGCTGAACTCCGGGACCAAGCCGCCGATGGGCGGGACCTGGCGGCTGAACACCGAGATCAGGCGACCTTCCAGCCCGGCGCCACGGCCAACGCAGGAGCTGCTTCCGCCCGTGCCCGGCGTGAGGCTGCCTCTGACCGGCAGGGGTCGTCTCGAGACCGGGAGGCGGGAGCCAGCGCTCGCAGCTATGCCCAACACGACCGCGACATGGCGATGTCCGACCGGGGGGCGGCGGCGGAAGAGCGAAGGCATTCCTCCCTCGATGGCCTTACGGGCGTGTATCTCCGGGGCGCGGGCCTCCTGGAGTTGGAGCGCGAAATAGCCAGGGCACGGCGGGCGCGCCAGTCGCTGGTCCTCGCATTCATCGAGGTCGACCATCTGAAAGGTATTGGCGATTCGCGTGGCCACGCGGCACGGCACCGGATGCTGCT
>DATARI010000253.1:0-8448 GCA_036264255.1 Acidimicrobiales bacterium
CCGGGAGGAGCCCCTGGCCCATCACGGCGATGTGTTCACGGTGCCACTCCCGCCCGGGCAGGGCACCGGATTGGGCAAGGCCCTCAAGATCATCGGCCGGCCCCGGGCGGACATCCCGGTCTGGGTGGCCTCCCTCGGCGAGAAGAACGTGGCGATGACCGCCGAAGTGGCCAACGGTTGGATCCCGATGATCTTCGTGCCCGAAAAGGTCAAAGACGTCTGGGGATCGGCGCTCGAAACCGGGGCCAAACGTCGCGACCCCGCCCTCGGGCCGTTGCAGATCACCGCCGGCGGCTTGTTGGCCATCGGTGACGGCGACGAGGTGAAGGCGGTCCAGGAGTTGTCCCGCCACATGCTGGCCCTCTACATCGGAGGCATGGGAGCCAAGGGTCGGAACTTCTACAACGACGTGGCCCGACGGTCCGGTTACGAGGAAGCCGCCGAGAAGATCCAGGATCTCTACCTGGCCGGGGACAAGGCGGGGGCTGCCGCCGCGGTCCCGAGCGAGCTGTTGGAGCTCACCTCCCTCTGCGGTTCAGAGGGACATGTGGCCGAGCGCATCGCCGCCTACGCCGAAGCCGGTGTCACCCACCTGCAGGTGGCCCCGGTGCCGGTCGGTGACCAGCGCCCGGTCGACCTCATCGAGAAGGTGAAGAAGCTGGCCGGCTGACCGGGTCAAGGGCCAGGAACCGAGCCAGGAGCATCAGGCCGGGGCGTCCAGGTCCCAGACCATCATCGATTCGAACGGCGCCGCCAGGACCAGCCGGGATGCCGGGTCCGCCGACTGGTCTGCCAGCCGGGGGGCCAGCAACCTCCCGACGGTGGCCGGATCGTCGTCGAGGTAACAGACCGTCATCTCGACGTCGCCGTCGGTGAACCGGGGCCGGCTGATTGCCGGGGATCGGCGAAACTGCCACGCCCCGGCCACCCCGGGCACACTCGCCAGTAGGTCGAACCACTGGGGGCGGATGCGCGGGTCCCGGGCCTCGGCGCCGACACCATCGGGGTGCTCCTCGATGATCAGGTAGATGCCGCGGTGGGGCCGGAAGGGCACGACCGCGGCGGAGACCAGTACCCGGGGCGACGCCCAGGTCGCTTCCAGCCCCAGCCCGGCCCGGTACTGGGCCGGCAGGGAGTGGGAGAACCGACCGGCCTCGGCCAGGGTGCGGCCGAGGGTGTAGAAGTCGTCGATGGTCTGGTCGACCGGCTCGCCCATCAGGTAGCAGACGACGTGGTCGACCTCGGTCCATCCCCCCTCTTCGGCGGCCCGGGCGGCCCGGCAGGCGGGGGTGGAGACCCACCGTTGACCGAGGACCAACCCCGGGAGCTGGTACTGCTCGGGCATGTGGTCGAGCTGGTGCCAGGAAAGATAGGAGCGGTCGTCGCCATCCGGCGAGCGGCGGGACAGCGAGAAGAACCCGAGTTTGACCCGGTTCTCCGGTTCCATCCGGGAGCCGGTCGGCTCGGTCGACTCGGTCGACTCGGTGGTCATCTTGGGTGGTGGGTGCCGGTGGTGGTGCCGGGGGCTCCGCGCCGGTGCGGGCTCGGGTCTACTCGACCGTCCAGGAGGAGCCGGAGCGCAGCAGCGCGGTGATGTCGCCCTTGCCCTTGCGCTCCATCACCTGATCGATCTGGCGGGACATCTCCGACCCGTACTCCGGCCGGTCGACATCCCGGAAGATGCCGATGGGGGTGGGCTCGTAGGGGCCCCGGGACAGCCGGCTGAGCTGAAAGGCGAGGCCGGGGTTCTCCCGGTGCTCGTCGTGCACCAGCAACGCCGACTCGCCGACGTCGGCCACCGACACCACGTTCACCGCGCCGTCGGCGCCCATCACCACGCCGTTGGCGCCATCGGCCCCGAACCGGATCGGCTCGCCGTGCACCAGGGGGATCAGCATCTCGGCCCGATTGTCCTTCCCGGTGACCTGCTCGAAGGCGCCGTCGTTGAAGACGTTGCAGTTCTGGTAGATCTCCACGAACGAGGCGCCCTTGTGATCATGGGCCCGACGGAACATCTCCAACATGTGCTTGCGGTCCATGTCGTGGGTGCGGGCCACGAAGCTGGCCTCGGCGCCGAGGGCCAGGCTCAGCGGGTTGAACGGCTGCTCGAGGGAGCCGAACGGGGTCGACTTGGTGACCTTGGCCACCTCCGAGGTCGGCGAGTACTGCCCCTTGGTGAGCCCGTAGATCTGATTGTTGAACAGCAGGATGGTGATGTTCACGTTCCGGCGCAGCGAGTGGATGAGGTGGTTGCCCCCGATCGACAACGAGTCACCGTCGCCGGTGATCACCCACACGTCGAGGTCGGGCCGGGTGGTGGCCAGCCCGGTGGCGATGGCCGGA
Organism: Acidimicrobiales bacterium; assembly: GCA_036264255.1. Taxonomy (GTDB): domain Bacteria; phylum Actinomycetota; class Acidimicrobiia; order Acidimicrobiales; family RAAP-2; genus DASZIT01. The sequence goes on from DATARI010000253.1 coordinate 2,344, forward strand.
GCCCGGCCGTGGATGGAGTGCATCCCGTAGGTGTTCATGTAGTACGGGAAGCGGGCGGCGCAACCGATGCCGGAGAGGAACACCGTGCTCTCCCTTCGGACCCCGAGGTCGGGCAGCAGCATCTGCATGGCGGCGAGGATGGAGTAGTCACCGCACCCCGGGCACCACCGCACCTCCTGGTCGGAGGACCAGTCCTTCCGGGTGGTCACCGGCACCGGCACCGAGGTGCCGTTGGCGCCGTTGGGGTGGGAGCCGTGGACATGGGCTCCGTTGGTTCCGTTGGTCTGGGCCAGATCGGTCATACGTCGGACACCTTTCCGCCTACCGGGGTTCCGGCGATCGCGCCGACATCCCCGTCTTCTGACTTGATCAGTTCCATGATCGCCGCCTCCATCGCCGCCGCCCGGAAGGGGATCCCCTTCAGCTGGGTGAAGGAGAGGGTCTCCACCAGGAACTCGGACCGGAGGAGCTTGCTCAGCTGACCGAGGTTGACTTCGGGGACCAGGATCTTGTCGTAGCGCCGGAGCACCTCACCGAGGTCCGACGGGAACGGGTTGAGATGGACCAGGTGGGCGTGGGCCACCTTGAAGCCCCGGGCCCTCACCCGCCGGACGCCGGCGGCGATGGCGCCGTAGGTGGAGCCCCACCCGACCACCAGGGTGCGGGCGTCGCCATCGGCATCGTCCACGTCGGTGAGGGGGATGTCGGCGGCAATGCCGGCGATCTTGGCCGCCCGGAGGCGGGTCATCTTCTCGTGGTTCTCGCCGTCGTAACTGACATTGCCGGACCCGTCCTCTTTCTCGAGGCCGCCGATCCGGTGTTCGAGCCCGGCGAGTCCCGGGGGCGCCCAGGGACGGGCCAAGGTGGTCTCGTCCCGGACGTAGGGCCAGAAGACCTCGTTCCCGTCCGGGTCGGTGTGGTTCGGGCCCTCCGCGAAGTTGGGCTCGATGGCCGGCAGGTCGGCGACGTCGGGGAGCTTCCAGGGTTCGGTGCCGTTGGCCAGGTACCCGTCCGACAGCAGGATCACCGGGGTGCGGTACTTGACCGCCAGGCGCACGGCCTCCATGGTCGCTTCGAAGCACTGGGAGGGCGTCTTGGCCGCCACGATGGGCAGCGGGGACTCGCCGTGGCGACCGTACATGGCATGGAGAAGATCGCCCTGCTCGGTCTTGGTGGGAAGCCCGGTGGAGGGGCCGCCCCGTTGGATGTCGATCAACAGCAACGGCAGCTCGAGGCTGATGGCCAACCCGATCATCTCCGACTTGAGGTCGACGCCCGGACCCGAGGTGGTGGTGACCCCGAGTCCCCCGCCGAAGGCGGCACCGAGGGCGGCGCCGACGCCGGCGATCTCGTCCTCGGCCTGGAAGGTCCGGACCCCGAACTCTTTGTGCTTGGACAGCTCGTGGAGGATGTCGGAGGCCGGGGTGATCGGATAGGTCCCGAGGAACAGGGGAAGACCGCTCTGCTGGGAGGCCACGATCAGCCCCCAGGCGGTGGCGGTGTTGCCGGTGATGTTGACGTACTCGCCGGGATCGAGGGTGGCCGGGCGCACCTCGTAGGAGGACTCGAACAACTCGGCGGTCTCGCCGAAGTGGTAGCCGGCCTTCAGCGCCCGGAGGTTGGCCTCCATCACCAGCGGCTTGCCGGCGTACTTCTCTTCGGTCCATTTCGCCACCCCGTCGACCGGACGGGTGTACAGCCAGCAGATCAATCCGAGGGCGAAGAAGTTCTTGGACCGCTCGGCGTCGCGGGGCTTCACCCCGGCGTCCTTCGACACCTCGGTGGTGATCGAGGTCATCGGGATCTCGTAGACGGTGTAGGCGGCCAGGCTGCCATCGGTCAGCGGGTTGACCTCGTAGCCGGCTTTGGTCAAGTTGCGCTCTTCGAAGGCGTCCACGTTGACGATGACGGTGGCGCCGGGGGGCAGGGTGTCGAGGTTGGCCTTCAGGGCGGCCGGGTTCATTGCCACCAACACGTTGGGGGCGTCGCCGGGGGTCAGGATGTCATGGTCGGAGATCTGCACCTGGAAGGCGGACACCCCGGCCAACGTCCCGGCCGGGGCCCGGATCTCCGCCGGGAAGTCCGGGAACGTCGCCAGGTCGTTGCCGAAGAGGGCCGACACGGTGGTGAACTGGTCGCCGACCAGCTGCATCCCGTCACCCGAGTCACCGGCGAATCGGAGGATCACCCGGTCGAGAACCTCGGACGGATGCTTGTTGGTCGTGGTGTCGGACACCGTTCTCCTCATTCCCCTGCTCGATTGCGCCTCAGTGAAGCGCCCGGTCGCCGGTCGAATACTCGGCGCCATTCTCGGTTACGACCGATCCTATAGACCCGGCCGGCGCGGCCATCTTTAGCGCCAAAACTCCAGTCTAACGGCCTCGTCGACCCGGGTGATGTACCCCCGGCCCCGGGCCCGGTGCTCTGGGGCTCGGCCCGGCGGAACGGGGCTGGGAGGCCGGTCTTCAGCGGGTGAGGCGTCGGCCAGGTACCGGTCGGGCGCTGGCTCGGGCGCTGGCCTCCGGCTGAGGTGATGGCTCAGGCGCTGGCTCAGGCGATAGTCACCTGGTCATCGAGGTAGACGTCCTGGATGGCATGAATGAGGGCCGCCCCCTCGTCAGTCGGTCGCTGGAAGGCCTTCCGGCCCACGATCAGGCCGGTGCCCCCGGCTCGTTTGTTGATCACCGCGGTGCGGACCGCCTGGGCCAGGTCGTCGGCCCCTTTGGAGGCCCCACCGGAGTTGATCAGCGGGATGCGACCGGCGTAGCAGTTCACCACCTGCCAGCGGGTGAGGTCGATGGGGTGATCGGTGGTCAGCTGGCTGTAGACCAGCGGATCGGTCATGCCGAACTTGAGGGCGTTGTAGCCGCCGTTGTTCTCCGGTTGCTTCTGCTTGATGATGTCGGCCTCGATGGTGACGCCGAGATGATTGGCCTGGCCGGTGAGGTCGGCGGAGAGGTGGTAGTCGATATCGCCCTGCTTGAAGGCGCTGTTGCGCAGGTAGCACCACAACATGGTCAACAGCCCCAGCCGGTGGGCCTCGGCGAAGGCCTTGGAGACCTCGACGATCTGCCGGTCGGCTCCCTCGGAGCCGAAGTAGATGGTGGCCCCGACCCCGATGGCGCCCAGATCGGCGGCCTGCTGGACACTGCCGAACATCACCTGGTCGTAGGTATTCGGGTAGTTGAGGAAGTCATTGTGGTTGAGCTTGACCACGAAGGGGATCTTGTGGACGTAACGCCGGGATACGATGCCGAGCCCGCCGAGGGTGGTGGCGATGGCACTGCAGTCCCCGGCGATGGCCAGATCGCAGAGTTTGGCCGGGTCGAAGTAGGCCGGAAACTTGGCGAAGCTGGCGGCGGCCGAGTGCTCGATCCCCTGATCGACGGGAAGAATCGACAGGTAGCCGGTGCCGCCCAGCCGTCCGGTGTTGAAGAGGGTGCCGAGGTTGCGGAGCACCGTCGGGGACCGGTCGGAGTCGATGAAGATGCCATCCAGGTGGTCGGGCCCCGGAAGAACCAGGTGCTCGGACGGGAAGGCGGTGGCACGGTGGGTGAGCAGCGACTCAGCTTCGTCGCCAAGAAGTTTTTCGAGGTCCATGGGCGTCGAGCCTAACTGGCGCGGCGGGGACCTTTCGGCGTGCGTCGGGCCCGGGCCGGCGGTCCCAGCGACTCCAGCCGTTTGCCAACGTCGTAGGCCTCGGGGTCGACCGTGGAAATGCGGAGGAACAGCTCCCTGGCCTTCGGGATGTCGCCGGATCGCTCCATCAGGTCACCCAGGACGTACCACTGACGCAGGTGGCGTTCGGCCGGGTTGCGGACCAGGCGACCGGCGCCGGACTCGACCAGGAGGGCGATGGCCCCGGCCAGGTCACCGGCGTCGGCCTTGGTCCCGGCCAGCACCAACCGGCCCTCGGTGAGGACCTCGGCATCGGGCGAGCCGTGCCGGAGCTCGGAGAAGAGAACCTCGACCCGCTTCGGGCGACCCAACGCCCGATGGCAGTCCATCCGCACCGGGTGCTGGTCCACCGATCCGGTCAAGGCGGTGAAGGCCTCCAGGTTGGGGAGGGCCGCTTTCCAGTAGCCCTGGTGGTACTGGCTGAGGGCCAGCAGCTCGCGGGCGGACGGGGAGTTCGGGATGGCGTCGACCACTGTCTTCAGGATGCGGGAAGCGTCCCGGTAGCGCTCCCGCTCGTAGGCGCCGATGCCGGCCGCCATCCGCTCGGTCATCCGCTCCTTGAGGTGGCTCCAATCCGGGCCGGCGGCCGACGCCAGCTCATTGGCGATGTCGGGGGCCAGCTCCGGCTGGACCGGGACAGCCCGGTGGGCCGGCGGGCGCAAACCGCCGCTCCGCTTGGGACCCCGATCCTCCTGGATCCACCGCTCGGGGACGAACTCGTCGGTCCGCTTCTTCGATCGCCGCCGGCCTTCGGGGGTGTCCTTGTCGGGACCGTGCTCGGTGCCTTCCCGAACGGTGCTGGCCCCCCGGCGGGCCACGCTCCCCCACCCTTTCCGGACCACCGGGTTGCGGGTCGGTCGCCCATCCCACTTCGCCTCCGGTCGGCCGGTCCTGGCGTTCGCGTTTCTCGTTCCTGATTCGCTGCCGCTGGATCTCGGGCCCCGGCTCGAGGAACCTCCGTCGCGTTCATTCCAGCTACTGGGCTTGCCGGTGGATCGGCTGGTGCTGGGTTTGCCCCGGTAGCCGGCACCGGTCGATGAGGAGCCCGAGCCGGCTCGGGACCCCGCTCCGGATCCGGGTCCGGTTCCGCTACGAGTGCGATCTCCCTGGTAGCCCGAAGAGGACCGACCCGAGGGGGAACGGTCCGAAGATCCCGACCGCGCGCCCGAGTCAGAACGGCTTCGGCTCCCCGCTCCGCCTCCCGTTCCCGGCCGATCCGTTCGTCCCGACCCGGATGGACGACCCGCCCGGCTCGGGCCGCCGGATGATCCTGCGCGGCTTCCCGAACTCGAATCCTTCGACCCCTGGTAGCCGCGGCCCGACGCCGACGAGCCCTTGGCCCCGCCCCGCGAGGAACCCTTCGCACCGCCCCCGCCTGATGAGCGTGGGCGCGGAGTACCAGAGGGTGGACGTGCGGCCATAAGGGCCAAGTGTACTAACTGCGTCTATCTCGGCCGACAGGATCTGGCCAACCGGCCATGATCGATCGGACCTCGGTTCAGCCCGACGGGGCTCGGCCCACCAAGAGCGCGAATCCTCGCCAGCGCCACAGGCAGTCGACGTGGGTCAGACCCGCGTCTCGCATCCACCGCAGATGGGACCCGACATCAGCCAATCGATCCTCCGGGTCGTCAGCCATTCGCCCGATGAGACCGAGGAACTCGGCATGCAGCTCCGGGGTCGCCGAGGCGACAACTTCCAAATTGGCGAAAAGGCCGCCGGGACGAAGCTGCTGGGCCACTTCGCCGAAGAGGGTCCGCTTTCGTTCGTCTTCCAAGTGGTGAATTGCGAACCCGGAGACGATGACATCGAATCGGCCAAGTGGCTCGAGAGAATCCGCCAGGTTTCCCGGAACCACGCTGACCCTCGGGTCGGAGGTGAACCGCTCCTTGGCCAGTTTCAGCATCGGCTCCGAGCGATCCATCCCGACCGCTCGGGTGATCCCGGGGCGAGCATCGAGGGCGAGGGCAATCAGCCGGCCGTCCCCGCAGCCGAGATCCAGCAAGGAGGCTGGTTCCGCCGGCAACACCGATCGAAGCACTTCTTCGCCCGCGAGCCGGGGCGGAAGCTGCCCGATCCGATCCAAATACCAGTCGACCTGTCGTTGGTCGTCCCATCCCGCCGTCTGTGCCTCCGTGGAACCGCCGGGTGGTGAATTCATCCCCTAAGGCATAGCCGCGACGACCCGGTTCGGGCCCATCGGCCTGAGGTCGGCGGCTCCAACAGCCGACGACCGTTCAACGAGTTACCGGTCCCTCGACGGGAATAAGAAGAGGCGAATTAGAAGAGGCCCCCCGCATAACGGAGGGCCTCTTCAGAGAAATCCCGGCGACGTCCTACTCTCCCAGGGGGCTACCCCCCAAGTACCATCGGCGCTGGCGAGCTTAACTGCCGTGTTCGGAATGGGAACGGGTGTCTCTCCGCCGC
>DATARI010000256.1:0-7902 GCA_036264255.1 Acidimicrobiales bacterium
TCGAATACCGTCCGCTACGGCCACCACACGAAGCACCAGCACGCCTGCGTGGAGAACTTCCTCCTGGCCCTGGCTCCGTTCGGGCGGGGCAAGCGCGACCTCGTTAGCAACATCAACTGGTTCATGAACGTGCCGGTGCTGGCCGACGGGACGCTGGGGATCGTCGACGGCATCTCCGCTCCGGGCAAGTACCTCGACCTGCGGGCGGACATCGACGTGCTGGTGGCCATCTCCAACTGCCCGCAGATCAACAACCCCTGCAACGGGTTCAACCCGACCCCGATCCGGATCGTGGTGACGTCACCATGAGCCGGACGCCCCGCTTCGACACGCTGTTGGTGGCCAACCGGGGGGAGATCGCCTGCCGGGTCATCTCCTCCGCCGCCGAGCTCGGCCTCGGCACCGTGGCCGTCTTCTCCGACCCCGATCGCGCCGCCCGGCACGTGCGGATGGCTGATCGAGCCGTCCGTCTCGGGCCCGCGCCCGCCCGGGAGAGCTACCTGCGGGCCGACGCCATCATCGAGGCGGCATTGGAGACCGGGGCCGGGGCCATCCATCCCGGCTACGGGTTCCTCTCCGAGGACGCCGACTTTGCCCGGGCGGTAGAGGCAGCCGGCCTGGTGTTCGTCGGCCCCACCCCCGCCCAGATGGATCTGTTCGGCGTGAAGCACACCGCCCGGGAAGCGGCGGCGGCAGCCGGCGTGCCGCTGCTGGCCGGGACCGGATTACTGGCCGACATCGATGAAGCGACGACGGCGGCGGCCGAGCTCGGCTACCCGGTCATGGTCAAGGCAACCGGTGGTGGGGGAGGGATCGGCATCCAACCCTGTCGGGACCCCGACGAACTGGCGGTCGCCTTCGAGACGGTCACCCGGGTGTCCGGAGCCGGGTTCCGCACTCACGGAGTCTTCATCGAGCGGTTGGTGGAACGGGCGCGGCACGTCGAAGTCCAGGTGGTCGGCGACGGCCACGGCGACGTGGTGGTGCTCGGGGACCGGGACTGCACTCTCCAGCGCCGCAACCAGAAGGTGGTGGAAGAGGCCCCGGCCCCGAACCTGCCCGACGGGGTGCGGGCGGCGATCGCCGAGGCCAGCGCCCAGTTGGCCCGGGCGGTGGCCTACCGGTCGGTGGGCACCGTCGAGTACATCTACGACCCGGAGCGCGAAGCGGCGGCGTTCTTGGAGGTCAACACCCGGCTTCAGGTCGAGCACCCGGTCACCGAGGAGGTCTGGGGGGTTGACCTGGTGGCGACCATGCTCCGCTTGGCCGACGGGGACCCCGAGGTATTGGACCAGCTGCGGGCCGCCCGGCCGACCGGCCACGCGGTCGAGGCCCGCATCTACGCGGAGGACGCCGCCAAGGGCTACCAGCCGAGCCCGGGGTTGATCACCGGGGTGGAGGTTCCCGCCGGGGTCAGGGTCGACGGCTGGGTGGAAGCCGGCACCGAGGTCAGCGCCGCCTACGACCCGCTCCTGGCCAAAGTGATCGCCGGCGCGGACACCCGGGAGGCCGCCCTCGACCGACTGGCCGAGGTACTCGGGGCCACCCATATCGGGGGGATCGAGACCAACACCGGATTCGTCCGCGCCGCCCTGTTCGACCCTTCGGTGCGGGCCGCCACCCACACCACCCGAACCCTGGAGCAGGTGTCGGATCCGGCGCCGCGGATCGACGTCCTCCGGTCCGGTACCCAGACCACCGTGCAGGACTGGCCGGGACGGCTCGGCTACTGGCACATCGGGGTGCCCCCGTCGGGACCCATGGACGATCTCTCCTTCCGGCTCGGCAACCTGGCGGTCGGCAACCCCGAGGGCGTCCCCGGCATCGAGGTCACCCTGGAGGGCCCCGAGCTCCGCTTCGCCACGCCCACCCTGATCTGCGTGACCGGGGCGCCGACCGACGTCCGTATCGACGGGACACCGGTGGCCATGTGGGAGCCGGTGACGGTTCCGGCCGGGGCCACCCTCGATATCGGCTCGGTGGGCGCACCGGGGATCCGGGCCTATGTGCTGGTGGCCGGCGGGATCGAGGTCCCCGCCTACCTCGGGAGTGCCGCCACCTTCATCCTCGGCGGCTTCGGCGGCCACGGGGGCCGGGCCGTTCGGGCCGGCGACGTGCTCCACCCGGCGTCCGGCTCGGCCGGCGGGAAGGTGGGGCCCACTCCGCCGGCCGACCGTCCGGAGATGGGTGAGCTCTGGCGGATGTCGGTGCTCCCCGGTCCCCATGCCGAGGCTGAGCTGTTCACCGCCGCCGACCTCGACACCCTCTACACCGCCGAGTGGGAGGTGCACTTCAACTCGGCCCGCACCGGGGTCCGTCTCATCGGCCCCCGACCGGCCTGGGCCCGGACCGATGGCGGCGAGGCCGGGATGCACCCCTCGAACATCCACGACACGCCCTACTCGTTGGGAGCGGTCAACTACACCGGTGATCTGCCCATCCTGCTCGGGCCGGATGGGCCGAGCCTGGGCGGGTTCGTCTGCCCTGCCACCGTGGTCAGCGGACAGCGATGGAAGCTTGGCCAGCTCCGCCCGGGTGACCGGGTTCGCTTCGTCGCCGATGCCCCCACCCCGCGTCACCGCCCCGGCCGGGGTGGCGACCGGTCGGGGGTTCTGACGACGTCGCCGGCCGGCCGCGGCCCCGAGGTCACCTATCGCTCCAACGGGGATGACAACCTGCTGGTCGAATACGGGCCGATGGTGCTCGACCTCGCCCTGCGGGCCCGGGTCCACGGGTTGGCCGAGCAGGTGGAAGCCGCCAGGATCGACGGGGTCCTCGAACTCACCCCCGGGGTCCGTGGCCTCCAGATCCACCTCGACCCGGCGGTCACCAGCGTCGACACCGTGCTGGACCGGGTGGGCGATCTCGAAGGCCGGATTCCCCCCTCCGACCAGCTGGAGGTGCCGAGCCGGGAGGTCCACCTGCCGCTGTCGTGGGACGACCCGAGCACCCGGGAGTCGATCGCCCGCTACATGGCCGGGGTCCGCGACGACGCCCCCTGGTGCCCGTCGAACATCGAGTTCATCCGCCGGGTCAACGGGCTCGACGATGTGGAGGAGGTTCGCCGGATCGTCCACGACGCCACCTACCTCGTCCTCGGCCTCGGCGATGTCTACCTCGGGGCACCGCTGGCCACCCCCGTCGACCCGCGCCACCGCCTGGTCACCACCAAGTACAACCCGGCCCGGACCTGGACGGCGGAGAACTCGGTCGGGATCGGCGGCTCCTACCTCTGCATCTACGGGATGGAGGGACCCGGTGGCTACCAGCTGGTCGGACGGACGGTGCAGATCTGGGGCCGGTTCGTCCCCCGCCCACCCTACGAATCCGGGATCCCGTGGCTGCTGCGGTTCTTCGACCGCATTCGTTGGTATCCGGTCAGTGCGGAGGAGCTCCTCGACGCCCGGGCGGACATGGCGGCCGGCCGCTTGGACCTCCGCATCGAGCCGGGCACCTTCCGACTGGGGGAACACGAGCAGATGCTCCGGGACAATGCCGCGTCGATCGCGGGGTTCCGGGAGCGGCAGGCTACCGCCTTTGCGGCGGAACGAGACGCCTGGAAGGCATCGGGCGAGCTCGATGCCCACGACGATCTGGTTCCGACGGCGGCACCTGCCGAGGTCGCGGTTCCCGACGGCGCGTCGGCGGTGACCTCGCCGATGACCGCCAGCGTGTGGAAGATCGAAGTCCGGCCGGGAGACACGGTGGAGGACGGTCAGGTGCTGGTGGTGCTGGAGGCCATGAAGACCGAGATGTTCGTGACCGCACCGTCCCCGGGGGTGGTCCTCGACATCCTGGTCACCCCCGGAGAGCAGGTGGCGGCAGGGCGCTCGCTGTTCGTGATCGGCCCGGCGGCGTGAGTCCCGTCGGCCCGCTCGCGTCCCGGGTCACCGAGCTGAGTGCGCGGATCGATCGGGCGGAGCGGGACGAGGTCTGGATCGACCGGCTCCCCGTTGCCGACCTGCGGGTGGCGGCAGAGGAGATCGACGGGCGGGTGGCGGTGGGGGAGGACCTCCCCCTGGCCGGACTGACCTTCGCGGTCAAGGACAACATCGACGTTGCCGGGGTGGCGACGACCGCCGGGTGCCCGGCCTACGCCTACCGGCCCGAGACCAGCGCCCCCGCGGTGCGGGCACTCCTGGACGCTGGGGCACTCCTGGTCGGCAAGACCAACCTCGACCAGTTCGCCACCGGACTGGTCGGCACCCGCAGCCCCTACGGACCGGTCCGCAATGCGGTCTCCCCCGAGCACATCTCCGGCGGAAGCAGCAGCGGCTCGGCGGTGGCGGTGGCGCTGGGGCTGGTCGATTTCGCCCTCGGCACCGACACCGCCGGTTCCGGCCGGGTGCCGGCGGCACTGAACGGCATCGTCGGCATCAAACCGACCCGGGGAATGGTCTCGACCACCGGGGTGGTCCCCGCTTCCCGGTCCTGCGACTGCGTCAGCGTGTTGTCGGCGACCATCTCGGTCGGGGAGCGGGTGCTGGCCGTCATGGCCGGACCCGATCCCGACGATGCCCGGAGCCGCGACTTCCCGCCCACCGCCCCGCTCGGGCTGCCCGACCGACCGGTGGTGGCCTACGCCGACCCCGGCAGCCTCGACGACCTCGACCCCGGCCGGAGGCGCCAGTACGAGGAGGCGGTTCGGAGGTTGGAAGCCGGGGGCTGCGTCACGGTGGTGGTCGGCATCGAGGCATTTCTGGAGGCCGGCCAGCTGCTCTACCGGGGCGGGTTCGTGGCCGAGCGCTACGCGGCGGTCGGAGATTGGGTCGACGCCCACCCCGAGGAGGTGGATCCGGTGGTCGGGCCGATCATCGCCGCGGCCGGCACCCTCCCGGCGTCCCAGCTGGCCGCCGACATCGAACGGGTCGCCGGGCTGAAGCGGGTGGCGGAGACGGTGCTGGCAGCGCATGGCGCCATCTCCCTGCTGTTGCCGACCGCGCCGTTCCATCCGACGATCGCCGAGGTGGCCGCCGACCCGGTGGGAGTCAACAGCCGTCTCGGTCGGTACACCACCTTCGTCAACCTGCTGGACATGTGCGCGGTGTCGGTTCCGGCGGGCAGGGTGGACGGGCTCCCGTTCGGGGTCACCTTCGTCGGCCCGGCGTGGAGCGACCTGATCCAGGCGGACCTGGCCCGGAAGCTGGAAGGGCCCGATCCCGATGCTCCCCTCGGCCACCTGGCGGTGGCCGCCGCGACCGGACCCAGTCGGGGTCGCCCGGCACCGCCGGCGATCAAACTGGCCGTGGTCGGCGCCCACCTGTCCGGCCAGCCGCTCAACCACCAGCTCACCGACCGTGGGGCGCGTCGCGCCGGGGTGACCACCACCTCCGCCGACTACCACCTCTACGCCCTCGTCACCGACCCGCCCAAGCCGGGTCTGGTCCGGGTGACGACCGGCGGCTCACCCATCGAGGTGGAGGTGTGGGAGGTGCCTCCGGTCGGCTTTGCCGAGTTCGTGGCCGCCCTGCCCCCTCCGATGGTGATGGGGTCGGTGAGGTTGGAGGACGGCACCCGGGTGGCCGGCTTTCTCTGCGAGCCGGTGGCCATCGACGGGGCCGAGGACATCACCGGCTATGGCGGGTGGAGGGCGTACCTGGCCGACCGATGACAGGTCGAGCCCCGGGCGCGGTCAGCGGCCCAGGTCGGGTGAGGGGGCCGAGGTCTGATCGCGTCGCAGCACCCGGAGGAGCTCTTCATACGGCCCGAGCAGGTAGGCCTGGTCGCCGCCGGCAAACCGGGTCCCCCGCCGCGGCGGGTGCTCGAGTTGCCCGGTTTCCGCCGCCCGGCTGAGGGCAATGACCCGGGTCCGGGCCGAAAGGTCGGCCATGGCCAACCCCTGGAGGCCACCCTGGGCGGCGACGGTGACCCGGCCGACCAGGAACGGTTGCTGGTCGACGTAGAACGTGCTCAGGACGTCGAGCCCGAGAGCTGCCCCCACGAACCAAGGTGCAGCCAGTGCGGAGGTCGACCGGACATGGCGGAAGCCGAAGCTCTGCTCCATGAGCCGGGCCAGGTCCCGGTCGAAGACACGGAGCACCACCGGCACCTCCTCCCATCGCTCGCCCAGCGACTCCCGGATGGCCAGGCCCGTCTCGATGTTGGTGAGATCGGCACTGGTGAGGACGGCGACGGCCGAGGCGTCGCCGAGGTTCACCATCCGGTGGGTCTGGATCTGGGTGGCATCGGCGATGACCACCGGCACCCCGAGCGCCCGAGCCTGGGCGAGGTAGCGATTGTCATCGTCCCGTTCGACCACCACCACCCGTTGGCCCTCGGCGATGAGCCCCTTCACCACCGCGATGCCCACCGAACCGAGCCCGACCACCACGATGTGGTCGACCATCCCCGGCACTTCCCGCCGGCCGAGGGAACGCTCGATCCGACGACTGACGAGGATGTTGGTGAAGAGAGCGAAGGCGGTGGACACCAGGGCCACCCCGATGGCGATGAGGGCGATCCCGAATACCCGCATCAGCGGGTCCTGGGTGGCGAAGGTGTAGTCGCCGTATCCGACGGTGGCCACCGTTTCGAGGGTGAAATAGGCGGCGCTCAGCGTGTCCAGATGCCCATGGGGGCCCGGTGCCCGGTAGGCGAACCGGAGGATGACCGTCGACACCGCGATGAGTGCCACCAGGGAGGCGACCACCAGGACCAAGGCCTTGTTGCCCTCTTCCATGATGACCGACACCTGCCGGGCGATCCTCCGGGTGATCGCCACCGTTCGCAGGGGCGACCGCGGGGTCTGGGCGACGCCGATGCCACCCAGTTCGAGGTCCTTGGCCGTCCCGAGCACCGCCACGCGGTCGCCGGCGACGACCCGGTGGTCCCGACCCGGGCACCGGGCCATCTCCCCGCCGTCGCCCGGCATGATCGCCACCGGCGCCAGGTTGCCGAAATGCCCCCGAAAGGTCGGGTGGGCGATGTCGGCTTCGGGCACCTCCACCTGGACCACCTGGAAGCGCACCCCGGCCAGCTCGATGGTGTGGGAGTTCCGGCGCAGGCAGGCCTCGACGAACGACGGGCCGGCGAGGGTGGCGACGTCGAGCACGCTGCCGTCTCCCGACACCCGCTCGAGGGCCCGGGCGACGGCCGGGTTGGCCAGCTGCACCACGATGCGGATGTCGGGGCGGATCTCCCGGATGCGGAGGGCGGTCTCCAGGGTGTGGATCTCGTTGATCTCGACGCAGACCACCGCCAGGGCAGCGGCTAGTCCGGCTTGGTGGAGCGCGTCACCGAAGTAGGCGTTCTTCTTGATGTGGGGGACGCCCCATTCCTCCAGGATCCGGGCGAACCGGGAGTCGGCGTCATCGTCGATCACGATGACCGGGGTTCCGCTCAGGTTGAACTGCTCGACCGCCCGTAGCCCGACGCCCTGAAGCCCGCACACGATGACGTGGTCGCGCATCCCCGGCCCCAGTTGCGATTCCACCCCGGCATGTTGCCAACCCGAAATCGATCGGATGTTGCCGATTGATGAACGGCGTGTGATTTCGGCGACGGCGAGCCCGGTCAGGCAGGCCGTCCGGCCTCCACCGGGTCAGCGGTGCTGGCGCCAGCCTCGCTCGAAGGGCAGGCGCCACGACCGCGGCGAGATGAGCTCCTGGATGGCCGGGGGCCCCCAGGAGCCGGCCCGGTAGAGCTGCACCTCGGGCGGGTCGTCGAGGAGCGGTTGGGACACTTCCCAGAGCCGCTCGATGCCCTCGGCATTGGTGAAGAGGGTCTGGTCACCCCTCATCGCATCGATGATGAGGCGCTCGTAGGCCTCGAGCACGCTCTCGGCGTGGTCGGTCTCGTGGAGGGCGAACTGGAGGCTCAGCTTCTCGAGCTTCATCCACGGTCCGGGCTGCTTGCCGTAGAACGACAGCGACAGCCGGGAGGAGTCGGCCAGGTCGAAGGTCA
>DATARI010000029.1:0-34826 GCA_036264255.1 Acidimicrobiales bacterium
GGCGCCACCTCGCTGCAGGACTTCGGTCTGGCCCTGGTCATCGGGCTCACCAGCGGTGCCTACTCGTCGATCTTCATTGCCTCCCCGTTGCTGGCGCTGATGAAGGAGCGCGAGCCCCGCTACAAGACCATCCGCCAGCGGTTGGAGACCCGCGGTGACCGGGTCGGGATCCTGACGCCGGCGGCGGCGGCGGCCATGGTCGGCGCCGCCTCCAGCGCCGGTGGTCGGGGAGCCAGCCGGAACCGGCCGACGACGTCGGGGGTGATCCGGCCCGGCGGTGGGGCCAAAGCCTCCCGGTCGACCGGTACCGCCGCCAAGCCGGCGGGCACCACCCGAGCCGGGGGAGCCAGGGCCGGCGGTGGCCAGGCCGCCTCGTCGACCGGCGGAGCGCGGTCGGGACCGGGGTCGTCCCGTCCAGGCGGCAATCGGCCACCACCCCGTCCCCGCAAGGGCAAGGGCAAAGGCGGCGGCAAGCGCAAACGGCGCTGAATCGTCCTGATCGGCTGCCGGTGGCGGGTACCGTGTAGTGATGGCGTTGGCTTCACCAGTACCCCACGAGGCGATCGATACCAAGGGAATCGACTTCCTGGCTGGATCGTCGCTGCCCGAGGCCGAAGCCGTCCTGTTGGTCCCGGTGGTGGAGGCGTTTCTCCGGCGCCACCCGGGGGCGGAGACCTCGATGATCGTGCGGGCGGCCGAAACCGCGACCGCCGCCCACGCCGGCCAGCTGCGGCGTTCGGGTGAGGCCTATGTGACCCATCCCATCGCCGTCGCCGGGATCGTCGCCGAGTTGGGGCTCGATGCCCAGACGGTGGCGGCCGCCCTCCTCCACGACGCGGTGGAGGACACCGGGGTAACCGCCGAGGTCATCGAACGCGACTTCGGGCCGGCGGTGGCCGGCATCGTCGACGGCGTCACCAAGCTCGACCGGCTGCAGTTCGACTCCAAGGAGGCCCAACAGGCGGCCACCGTCCGCAAGATGTTGGTGGCCATGGCCAACGACTGGCGGGTGCTGATCATCAAGCTGGCTGATCGGCTGCACAACATGCGCACCTTGTCGGTGATGCCGGAATGGAAGCAGCGGCGCACCGCCCAGGAGACGATGGACATCTACGCCCCGCTGGCCCATCGCCTCGGCATCCAGGAGATGAAGTGGCAGCTGGAGGACCTGGCCTTCGCCACCCTCCACCCCAAGCGATTCGCGGAGATCGAGCAGATGGTGGCCAGCCGGGCCCCATTGCGGAACGAGTACCTGGCCCGGGTGATGGTGGCCGTCCGTGAGCGCATCGCCGCCTCCGGGGTGAGCGCGGAGGTGACCGGGCGCCCGAAGCACCTGTGGAGCATCTACGAGAAGATGGTGGTGCGGGGAAAGGAGTTCGACGACCTCCTCGATCTGGTGGGCATCCGGGTCATCGTCGAGGCGGAAAAGGACTGCTGGGCGGCGCTCGGATCGATCCACGCCATCTGGCCCCCGGTGCAGGGGCGGTTCAAGGACTACATCAACTCGCCGAAGTTCAACCTCTACCAGTCGCTCCATACCACGGTGATCGGGCTGGACGGCAAGCCCATCGAAGTGCAGGTCCGCACCCACGAGATGCACCGGCGGGCCGAGTACGGCATCGCCGCCCACTGGGGCTACAAGGAGAACGCCACCCAGGGGGAGGGATCCGGCGACCGTTCGACCGGGTCCAAGGCCAACAAGACGGCCAAGCCCACCAAGCCGGGCCGGGGCCGGGGCTCCAAGGCGGACGGGGCGGAGGACGTCCGGCGGGTCCTCGGGTTCCGGACCCCGAAAGGGGGCAAGGGCCAGAGCGCCAAGTCGGGGCCGGCCATCACCGACGCCCAGCGGTCGGAGATCGCCGAGCGGGACCGGCGAGCGGAGCGGGTGGCACTGGCCAAGGAGACCTCGTCGACCACCTCGGAGATCGAGTGGATGCAGCGCATCGTCGACTTCCAGAACGAGACCACCGATCCCATCGAGTTCCTGGAGGCTCTGAAGCTCGACCTCGAAGAGGACGAGGTCTACATCTTCACCCCCAAGGGCAAGGTCATCGCCCTCACCGCCAACGCCACCCCGGTCGACTTCGCCTATTCCATCCACACCGAGGTCGGGCACCGATGTATCGGCGCCAAGGTCAACGGGAGGCTGGTGCCGCTCGACACCAAACTGTCCTCCGCCGACACGGTGGAGATCTTCACCTCCAAGGCGCCGACGGCCGGGCCGTCACGGGACTGGCTGAACTTCGTGGCCTCGTCCCGGGCCCGTTCGAAGATCCGGCAGTGGTTCTCCCGGGAGCGGCGGGAGGACGCCAAGGAAGTCGGGCGGGAGGAGCTGATCAAGGAATTGCGGCGGGACGGCCTGCCGGTCCAGAAGCTGGTCTCCGACAACGCCCTCTCCGACCTGGCCACCACCCTCAACTACGCCGACCTCGACGCGCTCCATGCCGCCATCGGCGACAACCGGGTCTCGGCCCGGGCGGTGGCCCAGCGCCTGTTGCGGGACCTGCGGGGAGGGGTCTACGAGGAGCAGTTGCCGGTCACCGCCCGCCACCAGCCGATGGCTCCCCGGCCGGGACGGGGCTCGGCGGTCGGGGTCTACGTCGAGGGTCTCGACGACTTGATGGTCCGGCTGTCCCGTTGCTGCACGCCGGTCCCCGGCGACGAGATCATCGGGTTCGTCACCCGGGGCCGGGGGGTGTCGGTCCACCGGGCCGACTGCGCCAATGCCGCCTCGCTGGCCTCCCGCTCCCGGGAGCGGCTCATCGAAGTGGAGTGGGATCACCGCTCCTCGGGGGTGTTCGTCGCCACCATCGAGGTGGTGGCCATCGACCGTTCGAGTCTGCTCAGCGACGTGACCAGCGTGGTCTCCGAGCATCATCTGAACATCGTCGGGGCCAACACCCAGACCGACTCCGATCGCATCAGCCGGATGCGCTTCGACGTGGAGCTCGGGGATCCGGCCCATCTGGAGTCGGTGCTCAACCTCATCCGGCACCTCGACGCCGTCTACGACGCCTACCGCATCCTTCCCGGAAAGAAGGACTGAAGCCGCGATGGCCGGCGATGGAACCGCGGCGCGCGCCCCGAGTGGCACCCACGACGTGCTCTGGCCCGAATCGACCCGGTGGGAGTCGCTGATCGCGGCGTTCGCCGCACAGGTGGAGCGTGCCGGTTACGGGCTCGCCCACACCCCGATCTTCGAGGACGTCCGGGTGTTCCGCCGGGGGATCGGGGAGGGCAGCGACGTGGTGGGCAAGGAGATGTACGAGTTCGAGGACCGGGGCGGCCGCCACCTCGCCCTCCGACCCGAAGGCACCGCCCCGATGGTCCGGGCCTTCGTGCAGCACCGTCCCCCCACCCCCTGGAAGGCCTGGTATGCGACCCCCGCCTTCCGCTACGAGCGGCCCCAGGCCGGCCGCTACCGCCAGCATCATCAGCTGGGGGTGGAGGCCATCGGCTCCAGCGACGCCGACCTCGATGTCGAGGTGGTGGCCCTGGCCGACGGGATGTTCCGCTCGGTCGGACTCTCCGACTTCACCCTCAAGCTCAACTCGATGGGCGACGCCGTGTGCCGGCCCGCCTACATCGCCGAGCTCCAGGCCTATCTGGCCGACCGGCAGGAGAAGCTCTGCCCCGAACACCGCGACAAACTCGATGCCAATCCCCTCCGGGTCCTCGACTGCAAGCGCCCCGAGTGCCAGGAGGCCATCGCCGACGCCCCCCGGCTGGTCGACCACCTGTGCGACGACTGCGCCGCCCATTTCGCCCGGGTCCGGAGCGGCCTCGACGCCGTCGGGGTTCCCTACCAGCTCGACCACCGGCTGGTCCGGGGCTTCGACTACTACACCCGCACCACCTTCGAGTTCGCCTCCGGCGCCCTGGAGTCGGCCCAGAACGGGATCGGTGGCGGCGGCCGCTACGACGGCCTGGTGGAGATGCTCGGCGGTCCCGACACCCCGGGCATCGGGTTCGGGATCGGCATCGAGCGCCTGCTGCTGGCCTGCGATGCCGAGGGGGTGTACCCGGTCGATCCGCCGGAGCTGGATGCCTTCGTGGTCGACCTGACCGGTGGGGAGGTGGCCCGGGACGTGACCACCACCCTGCGGCGGGCCGGGCTGCGGGCGGACCGGGCCTTCGACGGCCGCTCGATGAAGTCGCAACTGAGGTCGGCCGACCGCTCGGGGGCCCGGGTGGCCATCATCGTCGGCCCCGACGAGCTGGCCGCCGGTACAGTGTCGGTTCGGCCGCTGCGAACCCCCGGCGATCAGCAGACGGTGCCGGTGGCCGACGTGGTGGCCGCGGTCCGAGCCACCCCGTGACCGACGCCCTCTGCCCGGAACCCCCGGCCTCGAAAGGAACTCACTGATGACCGCCAATTCCGGATCGCTCGACGCCACGTCGATGCGCACCCACCTGTGCGGTCGGGTCGGGCCGGCCGACGTCGGGAGCACGGTGCGGGTCTGCGGCTGGGTGGCCAAGCGCCGCGAGCACGGCGAGCACCTGGCCTTCGTCGACGTCCGTGACCACACCGGCATCATCCAGTGCGTGATCCCCGGTACCGTCGACGTGCGCAGCGAGTACGTCGTCGCCGTCGAAGGGGTGGTCCGGCCCCGACCGGAGGGCACCGTCAACCCGGACATCCCGACCGGTGAGGTGGAGATCGGGGACTGCGTGGTCGAGGTCCTGGCCGTCGCCGAGCCCCCACCGTTCGTGGTGGACGACCGGGTGGAGGTGGACGAAACCACCCGGCTGAAGAACCGCTTCGTGGACCTCCGTCGCCCGAAGATGCAGGCCCACCTGCGCCTCCGGGCCCGGATCAACGCCGCCCTCCGCTCGGCCATGGAGGACCAGGGGTTCGTGGAGGTGGAGACCCCGCTGTTGTGGGCCCCCACCCCCGAGGGCGCCCGCGAGTTCGTGGTCCCGAGCCGCCTCCACCATGGTTCGTTCTACGTGCTGCCCCAGAGCCCCCAGCTGGCCAAGCAGCTGTTGATGGTGGCCGGTTTCGACCGGTACTTCCAGATCGCCCGCTGCATGCGGGACGAGGACCTCCGGGCCGACCGGCAGTTCGAGTTCTCCCAGCTCGACCTGGAGGCGTCCTTCGTCTCCCAGGACGACGTAATGGCCTTCGTGTCGGAAGCCGTGTTGCGGGCCGCCGAGGTGGCCACCGGGGAGCGGCCCGGCCCGGTCCCGCAGATGACCTGGGCCGAGGCCCTCGACCGGTTTGGCACCGACAAACCCGACCTCCGTTTCGGGATGGAACTGATCGACCTGTCGCCGGTGTTCGCCACCACCGAGGTGAAGGCGTTCGCCGCCCCCACCGTCAAGGCGCTGGTGGTCGAGGACGGAGCCGGGTTCGGACGGTCCCGGCTGGACAAGTTGACCGACCGGGCCAAGGGGTTGGGGGCCAAGGGGCTGGCGTGGTTCCGGGTGACCGGCGGGGGGGAGGGGTCCTCCCTCGGCCTCGACTCACCCCTCGACCGCTTCCTTTCCGACGACGAACGGTCGGGCCTGCTCCTCGCCACCGGCGCTGCGGTCGGGGACCTCGTCCTGGTGGTGGCCGACGAGTACCGGCTGGCCTGTTCGGTGCTGGGCCAGCTCCGGGTCGAGCTGGGTGGGCGCCCGGTCAGCGAGGGTCCCTTCCGCTACGTGTGGGTGGTCGACTTCCCCATGTTCGACGGGGTCGATGCCGGCGGGAACCCGATCGCCGCCCATCATCCCTTCACCATGCCCCACCCCGAGGACCTCGAGCGGCTGGACTCCGATCCGGCATCGGTCCGCTCCCAGGCCTATGACCTGGTCCTGAACGGGTGGGAGCTCGGATCGGGCAGTGTCCGTATCCACCGGGCCGACACCCAGAGCCGGGTGTTCGCCGCCCTCGGGATCAGCCCGGAGGAGGCCGAGGCCCGCTTCGGCTTCCTGCTCGGGGCCTTCCGCTACGGGGCGCCGCCCCATGCCGGCTTCGCGGTGGGGATCGACCGGCTGGCCGCCATCTTCGCCGGCGAGGAGAGCATCCGCGAGGTCATCGCCTTCCCGAAGACCCAGTCGGGCTCCGACCCGATGACCGGGGCGCCGAAGCCGTTGGCGTCCGGGTTGCTGGCCGACGTCGGGCTGCGGCTCGCCCCGGCCAAGGACTGATCCGCCGCCGGTGGCCCCCGACGACCTGTTCTCGGATGCGGCCGACCAGCGACTGGCCTCCCGGGCTCCATTGGCCGCCCGGTTGCGGCCCCGCACCCTCGACCAGATCATCGGGCAGCAGCACCTGATCGGGCCTGGCGCCCCGTTGCGGACACTCATCGAGTCGGACCGGTTGACCTCGGCCATCCTCTGGGGCCCTCCCGGCACCGGCAAGACCACCCTGGCCTCGGTGGTGGCGGCGGTCACCGCCAAGCACTTCGTGCCGCTGTCGGCGGTGAGCGCCGGGGTGAAGGACGTGCGGGAGGTGGTCGACGGCGCCCGCCGGCTCCTCGGCGAGCAGGGCCGGGGCACCATCCTCTTCCTCGACGAGGTGCACCGGTTCAACCGTTCCCAGCAGGATGCCCTGCTGCCATCGGTGGAAGAGGGTCTGCTGGTGCTGATCGGGGCTACCACCGAGAACCCGTTCTTCCAGGTCAACGCCCCTCTGCTCTCGAGGTCGACCCTGTGGCGGCTGGAGCCGCTGTCCAACGAGGAACTGGCGGTGGTGGTGGCCCGGGGGGCCGACGCCGAGGGAGGGTCGGTCGAGCCTGACGCGGTGGCCGCTCTGGTCGGCCTGGCCGACGGGGACGCCCGGGCGGTGCTGACCACCCTCGAGGTCGCCCTCGCCCTGGCCGGATCCCGTCCGGTCACCATCGAGGACGTCGAGCGGGCTCGCCACTCCCGCCTCCAGCACTACGGCGAGGACGCCCACTACGACCAGGTGAGCGCGTTCATCAAGTCGGTCCGGGGCTCGGACCCCGACGCCGGCCTCTACTGGCTGGCCCGGATGCTGGAGTCGGGGGAGGACGCCCGGTTCATCGCCCGCCGGCTGGTCATCCTGGCCAGTGAGGACATCGGCGAGGCCGACCCCCTGGCGCTGGTGGTGGCCGACGCCGCCGCCCGGGCGGTGGAGTTCGTCGGTCTCCCCGAAGCCCAGCTCAACCTGGCCCAGGCCGTCGTGCATCTGGCCACCGCCCCGAAGTCGAACCGGGTGACGGTCGCCCTCGGTCGGGCCCAACGCGACGTGCGGGAGGGCCCCCGGGGGGAGGTGCCCACCCACCTCCGCGATGCCCACTACCGGAGTGCGGCCGCCATCGGCCACGGGGAGGGGTACGTCTATCCCCACGATGAGCCCGGCGCCTGGACCAAGCAGCGGTATCTGCCCGACGAGCTGGGGGATGCGGTGTACTACGAGCCGAGCGGCCGTGGCCACGAGGCGGTGGTCGCCGATCGGCTCCGGGGTTGGCGGCAAGGTCCGGAGACGGCACCGGAGGACCCTCGAGGTGGGGATGGCGACGGTCCCGGCGCGGGGAAGGACGACCGGAAATAGGCCAGACTGGCGTCCATGACCGGTGGTTCGATGCGAAGGAACGCCGCCCTCGGGGCGGTGGCGATGGTGGTGGTGGGCATCCTCGGCGCTTCCCTACCCGCCGGTTCGACGTCGTCGGGGGCGGCCTCGGTGGTGGGGCCCCTGGTGAAGCTGGCGGGCTCGGTTCCCCTCCTCCCCTCCGGCGCCTCGGTGCTCGGCCCCGCCGGCCCGAGCACCCAGGTGTCGGTGGACGTCTCGCTCAAACCCCGTGACCAGGCTGCCCTCGACGCCTTCGTCCACGATGTCTCGACCCCCGGTTCGCCCGAGTTCCGGCATTACCTGAGCCCGGGTGAATTCGGCGCCACCTTCGGGCCGACGGCTTCCAGCCTCGACGCCGTCCGCGGCTGGTTGTCCTCGGCCGGCCTCCAGGTCGGGCCGACCAATCCGGGTGGGCTGCTCATCCCGGCCTCCGGCAACGCCAGCCAGATCGAGCAGGCCTTCGGGGTGTCATTGGTCGCCGCCCGGCTGCCGTCGGGGAGAGTGGCGAGGAACAACACCACGACGCCGAAGGTGCCGGCCGCCCTCGCCGGGGTCCTCCAGGGCGTGATCGGGCTCAGCACCGTCGTGCTGCCCCACGCGCAGATCAAGACGGCCAGCCCATCGGCGGCCGCCGCCACCGGGGGTGGCACCGCCGGCAACGGGTCGTCAGGTGCGACCGTCACCCCGAAGGTGAGCGCCGGGTCGATGACCGCCCACGCGGTGCCGTCCGCCTGCGCGGCGGCCAGCGCCCTGCACCCGGTCGGCTTCACCGCCGACCAGCTGGCCAACACCTACGGCTATTCCACCCTCTACAGCCAGGGCCGGAACGGGAGCGGGGTGAAGGTGGGGATCTACGAGCTCGAGCCCTACACCCCCAGTGACATCGCCAGCTATCAGAGCTGCTTCGGGATCAATGTCAGCGTGCAGAACGTGAAAGTCGACGGCGGGGCGTCGGGATCACAGGGCGGCGAGGCCGCCCTCGACATCGAGAACGTGGCCAGCATGGCTCCGGGGGCGTCGATCATGGTCTACTCGGGCCCCCAGGGCGGCAACGGCCCGATCGACATCTACGCCCGGATGGTGGGGGATGACGCCACCCAGGTCATCACCACCAGCTGGGGGATCTGCGAGCCCCAGATGGATCCGGGACAGCAGGCCACCGAGTCGTCGCTGTTCGCCCAGGCTTCCGCCCAGGGCCAGACGGTGGTGGCCGCCTCCGGTGACGCCGGATCGTCGGATTGCTACAACCCGGCGGTCGTCCTGGGTGGGGACACCTCACTCCAGGTGGACGATCCCGCCGATCAGCCCTATGTGACCGGAGCCGGCGGCACCTCGATCCAGTCGGCCGGGTCACCGCCGAGCGAGACGGTTTGGAACTCGGGCCCCGGCACCGGCGCTGGGGGGGGAGGCGTCTCGTCCGACTTCGCCCAGCCGTCCTGGCAGTCGGGGGCCGGCGTCGACGCCCCCAACGCCACCTCGGTGTGCAACTTGAACGGAAGGGCCAGCTGCCGGGAGGTGCCGGATGTCTCGGCGCTGGCCGATCCGGCCCACGGCTTCATCAACTTCTGGGGCGGCAGTTGGGGGGTGGCCGGTGGCACCAGCGTGGCGTCGCCACTGTGGGGGGCGCTGCTGGCGGTGATCGACCAGGGGCAGCCGGCCACCGTCGGGTTCGTCAACCCGGCCCTCTACTCGTGCGGACCTTCCGGGTTCAACGACGTCACCACCGGGACCAACGACCTGTTCCCCGTCCTCACCACCGACTACGCCGCCACCGCCAACTATGACGTGGCCAGCGGCTGGGGGTCGCCGTCGGCGCCCACCCTGGCCGCCAACCTGTCGGCCGGGTCGAACTGCACCAAGGGCCTGCCCGGTTACTGGCTGGTAGCCTCCGATGGCGGCATCTTCTCGTTCGGGCATGCCGGGTTCTATGGCTCGACCGGTGCGCTGACCCTGAACCGTCCGATTGTCGGCATGGCCCCGACCCCGGACGGCGGCGGTTATTGGTTGGTCGCCTCCGATGGCGGCATCTTCTCCTTCGGGGAAGCCGGGTTCCACGGCTCCACCGGGGCGATGAGGCTGAACCGCCCGATCGTCGGGATGGCCGCCACTCCTGACGGCGGCGGTTACTGGTTGGTCGCCTCCGACGGGGGCATCTTCTCCTTCGGGGACGCCGGGTTCCACGGCTCCACCGGCGCCCTTGCCCTCAATAAGCCGATCGTCGGCATGGCCGCCACTCCCGACGGTGGCGGTTACTGGTTGGTCGCCTCCGATGGCGGCATCTTCGCCTTCGGGGACGCCGGGTTCCACGGCTCCACCGGGGGGACGGCGTTGAACCGTCCCATCGTGGGGATCTCCGCCACCGCTGATGGTGCCGGCTACTGGCTAGTGGGCTCCGACGGCGGTGTCTTCACCTTCGGCGACGCCCGCTTCTTCGGCTCGACCGGCGCCCTGACGCTCAACCGGCCGATCGTCGGGATGGCCTCGACCTAGATCGGAACGGGCATCGTCGGGGCGCCTCGGGGTCCCGACAGATTGCGGTCACCAACTGTTTCCGCAATGTTCGCGGCGAGTTCAAGGGCAGTTCAGACGGGCCGGATATGAATGTCTCAGCCGGCAGGGATTGGTTCGGCGCAGGCACATCAGGCACCGGTTGCGGCCACCTCTCAACGAGACGGAAGAGGCGCGGCTCCGGAACCACATCTACAAAGGAGACGCATGTCAATGAGTTGGTCAGCCTCACGTTTCGCCCGGCGCCGGTCGGCGATGATCGCCGGACTGGTCGTCCTGCTGGGTCTGGGGCTGGCGTCCCCGGCCCTAGCCGACAGTGGCAACGGTCCGTCGGCTCCGGGTCATAGCCAGCTCCAGCCGGGGAACCTGCTGGTGAGCCGCAGCGTGTACCAGAACGACTCCGGCATCGTGGCCGGCACCACCCAGCTGCCGGCCGGATGCGTGACCGGTTGCACCCCGGCGGTGGCTGATGGCACCTACCCGGAGGTGTTCAACAACGACACCGTCGACCCCAGCTTCGGCATCACCTCCGAGGCACTGTTGGACCAGATCACGCCGTCGGGATCGCTGGTCAACACCATCGAAGTGCCGAACAGCACCCAGCAAGGGGTTCCCGCCACGGCTGACCAGATGGTCACCAGCTTCTCGTCCAAATCCGAGATGGCATTGAATCTGTCGACCGACGGTCAGCAGGTGACGTTCATGGGCTACGCCGCACCGGTCGGGGCGCTGGATGTCTCCAATTCCAACACCCCGGGGGCGATCGATCCGACCAACCCGGTGCCGGGCGCCTACTACCGGGTGGTGGCCCAGCTGGATAGCAACGGGAAGTTCCGCTTCACCGAGACCAATGCCTACAGCGGCAACAACGGCCGGGCGGCGATCCTGAGCAACCAGGGTGGCGCCGACCTTCTCTACACCGCCGGCAATGCCGGTAACGGGGCGAACCCCCAGCCGGAAGGCGTCGTCCTCGGCGCCGGAGCCCAGCTCCTCAAGCCGCAGGTCAAAGCCATGGTCGCCCAAAAGCCGGGCCCGCCGACGCCGGTCGGCAGCTTCAACATCAACCAACTGGGAGCGCCGGCCGACAAGATCGGCAAGGACGACAACTTCCGGGGGATGACCATCTCCAACAACGTGCTCTATTTCACCAAGGGGAGCGGCAGCAACGGGGTCGACACCGTCTACTTCCTGGATACCACCGGGACGGCCTGCCCATCGGGTGTCGGCCTGCCGGTGCCGGGGGCGCTGTTGCCGACTTCGGCGCTCGCCTATGACGCCTCCGTCGGTCTCACCCCCAACAACATGTGCATCCTGAAGGGTTTCCCGACGACGTTGGCCAAGAAGAGCACCAACTCCTTCCCGTTCGGCATCTGGTTCGCCAACGCCAACACCCTCTACGTCGCCGACGAGGGTGACGGGACCAACACCTTCGCCGGTGGGGAGTACACCGACGCCGCCGGCCAGACCACCGCCGGGCTCCAGAAGTGGGTGTTCTCATCGGGCACCTGGAAGCGGGCCTACACCCTGCAGAACGGTCTGCAGCTGGGCCAGCCCTATATCGTCCCGAACTACCCGACCGGCAACAACCCGGCGACCGGATTGCCCTGGGCGCCGGGCACCGACGGGCTGCGGAACATCACCGGCCGGGTGAACCCGGATGGCACGGCCACCATCTGGGCGGTGACCTCGACGGTGAGCGGCAACGGGGATCAGGGGGCGGATCCGAACAAGCTGCTGGCGGTCACCGACACCCTCACGGCCACCAGCCCGGGTTCGGAGGCGTTCGTGCCGGTGAAGGCGGCCGGGTACGGAGAGGTGCTCCGGGGGGTCTCGTTCACCCCCGGCACCAGCTCCCGCGGGGACTGACCCCGTCTGGCCGGGAAGCGGCCGGAGACCCCGAAGCTGGCTTCGGCGGGGCCTCCGGCCCGGTCATCGAGCCGGCGGAGGAACGGTTCTAAGCTGAGGCGATCATGTCCGCCGGCCAGACTGCCATTCTCATCGCCTCCCTGGCCTGTGTGGTGGCCGTCCTCATCCTCCTCGGAGTCATGGTGTCCTTGCGCCGCAAGGTCCGGGAATTGACCAACGTCACCGAGGACCTCCGGGGCCAGCTGGTGCCGATGGCGGCCCAGGCCCACCGGGTGGTGGACCAGGCCGCCACCGAGATGGAGCGGGTCGGCGCGGTGCTGGACTCCACCGAGTCGGTGCATTCGACGGTCGACTCGGCCTCCCGATTGGCCTATCGGGCCTTCGCCAATCCGGTGGTGAAGGTGTTGGCGGTGAAAGCCGGGGCGGCCGGGGGGATGCGCCGGCTCGCCTCCGGACCGGGCACCAACGGGGTGCATACGCCGGCCCAGCCGACCGGGAAGCCGTCGGGCAACCACGACAAGAAGGTCCGCCGACATGATCCCTAAGCGCCCGTTCTGGTTGGCGATGGGCGCGGCGGTCGGGGCCGGGTCGTCGCTGTGGATCGAGCGGCGGGTACGCCGGACCGTCCACCAGGCCGCCAGTCGATTGCAGCCCGACGCGTTGGCGCTGGAGATCGGGAGGTCGGCCCGGCAGGTGGCGGAGTCGACCACCGAGCGGGTCCGTAGCGCGGTATCGGTGGGCCGGACCGAGATGCAGCAACACGAGGAGGCGCTCTGGCAGGAGCTGGCCGAGCGAAGGGCCGCTCCCGGTCGGGCGACGCCGCCCGAGGCGGATGGGTGGTTGACGGGATCGACCCCGCCCCCCGGGCCACCGCCGCCGGTCCGGCGCCGTCCGCCGGTCGGTGCGACGAAATCTGCCTCTCACCTGGGCAACTAAGCTCTGTAGTCGTGACCTCTGGCACGACGATGACGGCTGACCAACTTCGCAACGCCTTCACCAGGTTCTTTGCCGACCGCGGCCATGTGGTGGTGCCGTCGGCCCCCTTGATCCCCCACGACCCCTCGGTCCTGTTCACCATCGCCGGCATGGTGCCGTTCAAGCCGTTCTTCGTGGGGGACGAAACCGCCCCCTGGCCGCGGGCGACCTCGATCCAAAAGTGCTTCCGGACCGTCGACATCGATGTGGTCGGTCTCACCCGCCGGCACTGCACGTTCTTCGAGATGCTGGGGAATTTCAGCTTCGGGGACTACTTCAAGAGCCTGGCCATCCCCTACGCCTGGGAACTGGTCACCGACGTGCTGGGGATGGACGTCGACCGGTTGTGGATCACCGTCTACGAGAGCGATGACGAGGCCGAGCAGATCTGGCGCGACGCCGTCGGGGTGCCGGCCGATCGCATCCAGCGGCTGGGCGACGACAACTTCTGGAAGATGGGGGAGACCGGCCCCTGCGGGCCCAGTTCCGAGATCTTCTTCGACATGGGTGCCGAGTACGGCGAACCCGGGGGGCCGGCCCACGGCGGCAGCGAACGGTTCGTGGAGATCTGGAATCTCGTCTTCATGGAGTTCAATCGGCGGGACGAGCACACCATCGAGCCGCTGCCCCGGCCGAGCATCGACACCGGGGCCGGCCTCGAGCGGATCCTCCCGATCCTCCAGGGCGTCGACTCGATCTTCGCCACCGATCTGTTCGTGCCGATGATCGAGGAGGCGCAGTCGATCACCGGGCGCACCTACGGCGAGGACGAGAAGGCCGACGTGGGGCTCCGGATCCTGGCCGATCACGGCCGGGCGATGTCGATGCTGGTGGCCGACGGGGTGCTGCCCGCCAACGAGGGGCGAGGCTATGTCCTCCGTCGGATCATCCGGCGGGCGGTCCGCCGGGGCCGGCAGCTCGGGGTCGACCTGACCTTCACCCCCCGGCTGGTCGACGCGGCCATCGGCACCCTGGGGGCGGCCTACCCCGAACTGGCGGAGAGCCACAGCCTCATCGCCGACGTGGTGGCCCGGGAGGAGGAGGGGTTCCTGCGCACGCTGGCCACCGGATCATCCATCCTGGAGGAGCAGCTGGCTTCGGGGGCGGTGACCCTCCCCGGTGACGTCGCCTTCAAGCTGCACGACACCTACGGGTTCCCGGTGGAGCTCACCGTCGAGATCGCCGAGGAAGCCGGCGTCGAGGTGGATCTGGCCGGGTTCGAGGCGGCCATGGATGCGCAGCGCAGCCAGGCCCGCGCCGCCGCCCGGAGCGGCAAGGCGGCGGCCGGTCAGCCTGCCTACCGCTCGATCCTCGACAACGAGGGTCAGACCCAGTTCATCGGCCAGTATCCCGACAGCTACTCGGCACCCGCCCGCATCGTCGGGGTCCTCACCGATGCCGACCCTGCCCATCCGGGTCAGGCGGAGATCTTCCTCGACCGCACCCCGTTCTACGCCGAGAGTGGTGGCCAGGTCGGTGACACCGGGACCATCGTCACCGAGACGGGGACCGCGCTCGTCTACGACACGGTGTACGCCCTTCCCGGCCTCACCGCCCACCGGGCCCGGATCACCGGCGAGGTGTTCGCCGGCCAGGATGCGCTGGCCACCATCGATGCCACCCGCCGGGATTCGCTCCGCCGCAACCACACCGGCACCCACCTGCTCCATGCCGCCCTCCGCAACGTCTTGGGCGACCACGTCCACCAGCAGGGCTCGTTGGTGGCCCCCGACCGCTTGCGGTTCGATTTCAGCCACCCCGGGTCGGTGGCCCCCGAGGAGCTCTCGGCGGTGGCGGCCATGGCCAACGCCGACGTCCTCACCGATTCCGAGGTCACGGTGATGGAGACGACCAAGTCGGAAGCCGAGGCCATGGGGGCGCTGGCCTTCTTCAAGGACAAATACGGTGACCGGGTGCGGGTGGTGCGGGCCGGCCCCCACTCCATCGAGTTGTGCGGCGGGACCCACGTCGGGGCGTTGGGGATGATCGGACCGATCCGGGTCGTGTCCGAGTCGTCCATCGGCTCCAATACCCGCCGGATCGAAGCGGTGACCGGGCAGGGGGCGTTCGACCGCATCGTGGCCCGGGAGGGTCTGTTGAGTGAGGCCGCCGAGCTGCTGCGGACCGAGCCGGAGAACGTACCCGAGACCATCGAGCGGCTGCTGGAGCGGCAGCGCACCGCCGAGAAGGCGCTCGAGCGGCTGAAGAGTAGCCAGCTCCAGAGTGACGCCGCCTCGTTGGCGGCGGAGGCCGTCGACGGGGTGGTCGTCGCCCGCCGGGACGGTCTGGTCCCCGACGAGCTCCGTGACCTGGCCCAGAGTGCCCGGAAGCTGGCCGATCTGCGGGCGGTGGTGCTCGGAGGGAGTCCCGACGGGGCCAAGGCGGCGGTGGCGGTGGCCGTCAATGGAGCCACCGCCGGCGCCCCCTCTGACTCCGGCCTCCACGCCGGGAACCTGGTGAAGCGCATCGCCCCCCTCCTCGGGGGAGGCGGGGGCGGCTCGCCGGAGGTGGCGGTGGCCGGTGGCCGGGATCCATCGGGGATCGACCGTGCCCTCGACGAAGCCCGGAAGGCCCTGGCGGGTGGGTGATGGGGTGGTGGGGGACCGCGGGTACGGCGCCGCCGGATCAGTGGTCATCTCGATGAGCGGTGGCCGGGCGGTCGGCATCGATCTGGGCAGCCGTCGCATCGGGGTGGCGGTGAGCAATCCGGGCCGGACCCTGGCCTCACCGCGGGCCACCGTGGCGCGGTCGGGAGACCTGGAGCGCGATCGTCGGGCGGTGGTCGACCTGGTGGTCGAGGAGGAGGCCACCGTGGTGATCGTCGGCCTGCCTCTCTCCCTCGACGGGTCCCGGGGCCGGGCGGCGCTCGAAGCCGAGGCGGAGGCGGACGCCCTGCGACCGCTGTTGGGTGCCCACGGGGTTGAGCTGGAACTGTTCGACGAGCGTCTCACCACCGTCACCGCCCACCAGTCGCTCGGAGCCGGGGGCAAGAACAGCCGGGCCCGGCGGAAGGTCATCGACCAGTCGGCGGCGACGGTGCTGCTCCAGGCCTGGCTCGAGGCCCAGAGGGACTCCGGGTGACGAGCGGGCCACCCGAGGATCCCCACCCTCCGGACCTTCCGGACCCGGATCACCCGCCGACCGGTGCCGACCCCGGCCCCGGGGAAGATCCCTTTCGGGGTTCGTTCCCCGCCTGGGAAGGCTTCGGCGGCGATGACGACCCGCTGACGGTGCCCACCTCCCAGTTCACCGCCGATCCCGATGACCCGGAGCGGGACCGGTCCGAGACCGAGCCGCCCCGGTCGGGGCCCGCCCATCGACGAGGCGGCGCCGGCGCCAGCCCCACCGTCTTCGCCCACCACCCCTACCGGATCGCCGGAGCCGCCTTCTTGTTGGTCGTCCTGGTTGTTCTCGTCGGTGGCTACCTGTGGCTGAACGGGGAGGCCAACCCGTCGGGGCCGAAAGGGGCACAAGTCATCGTGACGGTGCCGAAGGGGGCCGGCGTCAGCTCGTTCTCCGGCACCCTGGCCAAGGACGGGGTCATCGGCAGCTCGCTGGCCTTCCGGGTCTGGATCAGCATCCACGGGGATCCCGGGGTGTTCACCGGGTCCTACGCCTTCAACAAGAACGACAGCTTCGCCACCGTCAAGAGCGTGTTGGCCAACGGCCCCAACGTCTTCGACCTCGAAGTGCTGCCGGGGTTCACGGTGTCGGAGGTGGCCACCCGGATCGGCCAGTTCCCGGGGCACAGTGGAGCGGCGTTCAAGGCGCTGGCCACCGGGGGCACCCTCCATTCCCCCTGGCAGCCGGCCGGCGTCACCAGCCTCGACGGGCTCCTCGGCACCGGGAGCTACCAGCTGGTCCCGGGGGAGTCCGACACCCAGCTGCTGACCCAGATGATCGACCGCTTCAACGCGGTGGCCAACAGCCTCAACCTCACCGGGCGGTCCGCCGCGCTCGGGTTGAACCCCTATCAGGCGATCACCATGGCGTCGATCGTGGAGAAGGAAGGGGTCATCGAGAAGAACCTGGGTCCGGTCGCCCGGGTGATCCTCAACCGCCTGGCCAAGAACATGCCTCTGCAGATGGACTCGACGGTTCTCTACTCCGAGGGACGGGACGGGGGAGCGGTCACCAGCGCCGACCTCAAGCTGCAGACGCCGTACAACACCTACCTGAACAACGGGCTCACCCCGACCCCGATCTGCTTCACCTCGCCGGCCGCCCTCCAGGCCGCCCTCAATCCTCCGGCGGGATCGTGGCTGTATTTCGTGGTGGTGGACCAGGACGGCACCGAGGCCTTCGCCGATACCTACGCCCAACAACTGGCGAACCAGGCGCTCGCCACCCAACGCGGGCTTCCGTAGCCGGCATGCCCACCCGACCGGCGGTGCCGGAATCGATGACGGCCGAGTCGGTCTCGAAGCTGGGCCTGTCGGCCGCCAGCACGGTGGTCGGGGTCATCGGGGACCCGGTGGCCCACTCGTTGTCGCCCCGCCTCCACAACGTAGCCTTCGCCCACCTGGGCCTCGACTGGGTGTCGGTGGGCTTCCGGGTGGTCGAGGGGGATGCCCCCGCGGCTCTCATCGGGGCGCGCTCCCTCGGGATCCGGGGGTTGTCGGTAACCATGCCCCACAAGGCCGACGTCGCCGAGCACGTGGATCGGCTCACCGAACTGGCCGAACGGGTCGGAGCGGTGAACTGCGTGACCAATGTCGACGGCATATTGACCGGCGATAACACCGATGGGCGGGGTCTGGTCGAGGCATTGCGCCGAGGCGGCCACTTCGATCCGGACGGACGGCGGTGCGTGGTGGTCGGGGCCGGAGGGGCCGCCCGATCGATCATCGCCGCCTTGGCCGACGCCGGCGCCTCGGAGGTGGTGGTGGTGAATCGGACCCCGGAGCGGGCGGTGGCCGCCGCCACCCTGGCCGGTCCGGTCGGCCGGGTCGGTGGCCCGGAGGCGGTGAGGGGGTCCGACCTGGTGGTCAATGCCACCCCGACCGGGATGGCCGGGACACCGGCCGCCCCCGGATCGGCGGAGGCCGACCGGTGGGCGCTCGACCCTGCCCGCCTGGGGCCCGATCAGCTGGCGGTGGACCTGGTGTACCACCCGGCCATCACCCCCTGGCTGGAAGCCGCCCGGAGTCGGGGGGCTCAGGTCCTCAACGGGCTGGGGATGCTGGTCCACCAGGCGGCGCTCCAACTGGAAACCTGGACTGGCCAGGAACCCCCGGTGGACGCCATGTGGCGAGCTATTGGGGAGTTCGCCTCCGAGTAACGTTGTGCCCCGAACGCCATGGTGAACTACGCCCCTGCACACGTTGGCCGCCGGCCTCGAGATCTCACCGCCCGGTTCGACGTACTCCTGGTCGGGACGTCGTTGCTCCTGGCTCTTACCGGGGTGGTGATGATCTACTCGGCCACCCGGGGCAAGCTGGCCCTGGCCGGGGAGGACCCCCACTACTACCTGAAACGCCAGGCCATCTTCATGATCATCGGGGTGGTGGTGATGGTGGCGCTGGCCGTCTTCGACTACCGGCGGCTCGAACAGATCAGCACCATTCTCTACATCGGGACGCTCTGCGCGCTGGCCGGGGTGTACGTGCTGGGTAAGAGCGCGCTCGGATCCCAGCGGTGGTTCCCGCTCGGGCCGTTCCAGGTCCAACCGTCGGAATTCGCCACCCTCACCGTCATCGTGGCGATCGCCACCTACTGCGCCCGCCGTCGGGAGGGGCTGGAGTTCCGGGATCTGGTCCGGCTCCTCATCCTCGCCCTGGTCCCGATCGTGGTGATCATCAAGCAACCCGACCTCGGCACCGGCATTGTCCTCAGCGTGATCCTGGTGGTGATGCTGGCGGTCGCCGGCATGCCGGGCCGATACCTGGTGATGGTCGTCGTCGGCGCCGCCTTGATCGTGGTGCTGGCGCTGAAGGCGGGACTGCTCCAGCACTATCAGATCGCCCGGCTGACCAGTTTCATCAACCCCAATGGGGCGAGCTCGGCGGCCACCTACAACGTGACCCAGGCGAAGAACGCCATCGGGGCGGGAGGGCTGTTCGGCAAGGGGCTGTTCCGCGGCGCCCAGACCAACCTCTCCTATGTCCCCTTCCAGCAGACCGACTTCATCTTCTCGGCCGTCGGCGAACAGGTCGGCTTCATCGGCTCGAGCCTGCTGCTGTTCCTCTACGGCGTGGTCGCCTGGCGGATCCTCCGGACCGCCCAGCTGGCCCGGGACGAGTTCGGCCGCCTGCTGTGCGCCGGCGTCTTCGCCCTGTTGGTGTTCTCGGTGTTCGAGAACGTGGGCATGAATATGGGAATCATGCCGGTGGCCGGGATCCCGTTGCCCTTCCTCTCCTACGGGGGGTCGGCCTCGGTGGTCTTCTTTGCCGCGGTGGGCATCACCGCCAGCGTGCACGCCCGGAGTCTCCGATGACCGAGACATCTCGGCCGCCGGTGGTCCCGCCGCCCATCCAGGTGCCGGAGGAGGTTCCCGCCACCGGAGGGGAGGATGTCGCCCAACCCGGCGACGTCGCCGGACCCACCGATGGCCCCGGGCCGGTCGGGGTCACCGGGCCCGTCGCACCGATCGAAGACGGCGGCGATCCCGAAGCGGCGACCAGCAGTGCCGAGCCGGACCCGATCCCTCCCACCTCGATGGGGGAGTACCGGATGGCCATCGTCACCTCGGTCACCGTCGACCTTCCCGTCCAGCATCCGACCGTCGTCCTGCGGGAGACGGAGTCGCCCCGCCGCCAGCTGTCGTTCTCGGTCGGCCTCCAGGATGGGATCGCCATCTCACACGCCCTCCGCCGGATCACCACCCCCCGCCCGTTGACCCACGAACTGGTGGCCGACATCTTGCTGTCCTTCGACATCGATGTGGTCGCGGTCCGGCTGGTGGGCAGGCAGGGCAGCACCTACTTTGCCGAGCTGGACCTGCGGGGCCGCAACGGCCGTTCGGTGCAGTCGTGCCGCCCGTCCGACGCCCTCACCATCGCCCTCCGCCAACCGGTGCCGGTGCCGATCCTCATCGACTCGAGGTTGCTGGAGGTCCTCGGGGACGTCGCCCCCGCCTGAGGGCCGGAACACCGAGCTTCCTCTCCCGGAGCCGGGCAGCTCCGTCGGGTCAGCCCCGGGGCCCGGCCAGCAGGGCTCTTCGAGCCTCTTCGGTTTTTTCGAACTGCTCCTTCTCGTCGGCGTCGACGGAGGTGGCGCCCTCATCCGAGATGCGCATGAGCAGCGCGATGAGGACGTAGTTGGCGATGAGCGCCGATCCCCCGTAAGAGACGAAGGGGAGGGTGATCCCGGTGAGGGGGAGCAGCCGGACCACGCCGCCGATGATGAAGAAGGCCTGGAAGCCGATGATGACGGTCAACCCGGTGGCGGCCAGCTTGGAGAACTCGGACTTGGCCGACTGGGCGGTGCGCAACCCGGCACCGACGATGAGGAGGAAGGCCACCACCACCATGGTGGAGCCGAGCAGGCCCATCTCCTCGCCGATGCCGGCGAAGATGAAGTCGGTCCTCACGTTCGGAATCTGCCAGGGTGAGCCCAGCCCGAGGCCGGTGCCCCCGATGCCCCCGCTCCCGAGCGAGTACCAGGCCTGGCGGAGTTGGTCCCCGGGGTCGAGGGGCTGGATCACCTTCCAGGGGTCGAGCCAGGTTTCCACCCGGATATGGGTCTGGGCGAAGTAGTGGGACGAGATGTAGGCACCGATGCCGAACAGCACCACCCCGAGGACCAGATAGCCGGTTCGGCCGGTGGTCACCCACAACAGGGCGATGAACAAGGTGAACAGCAGGGCGGAGAAGCCGATGTCGTGCTCGAGGCTCATCACCCCGATGGCGAAGACCCAGGCCAGGCCGATCGGCACCAGGGGACGGGGGTCGAGGATGAGCCGATTGCCGAACCGGGCAGTGGGGATGGTGAGCAGTTCGCGCTTTTCGGCAAAGTAGGAGGCAAAGAAGATGCAGAGCACGATCTTGGCCAACTCCACCGGTTGGAACTCGAGGGAGCCGACATGGACCCAGAGCCGGGCGCCGTTGATGTTGGCCCCGAGGTGGGGGACCAGCGG
This sequence comes from Acidimicrobiales bacterium, assembly GCA_036264255.1. Lineage (GTDB taxonomy): Bacteria > Actinomycetota > Acidimicrobiia > Acidimicrobiales > RAAP-2 > DASZIT01. The sequence goes on from DATARI010000029.1 coordinate 20,949, forward strand.
CATCAGCAGCAAGATGACGCCGCCGACCAGGAGCAGGTAGCGGTAGCGGTCGAGATCCCGGGTTCGTCGGACGATCGCCAGGGTGAGGACGTAGGCGCCGACCCCCACCGCGGTCCAGGTGGCCTGCAACGGGGCGTAGTGGGTGGCGGTGCCCAGATCGATGCGGACGATCATCATGTAGCCGATGCCGTTCAGGAGGAAGGCGATCGGGAGGATGGCGGCGTTGGCGTTCGGTGCGAACACCCGGTTGGCGATGTGGGCGGCGGCGGCCAGGACGAACATCAGGACCAGCAGCGGAATCGAGTCGGAGGGCAGCTTCGAGGTGTTGCCCAGGACCATCAGGGTGTAGGCGGCGATGATGATGAGGGAGGCGAAGACGAGCAGGCCCAACTCGGTCCGGCGGCGTGCCTTCACCCCCCGAATACGGCGTTTCCCCTGAGGATTGCGCAAGGTGAGCACCGACACGGGGGCGATCCTACTGGCGCACCCGTCCGGGTTGCGGACACCGCCGTCGGCGGCAAGCCACCGACGGCGTCAGCCGGTGGGCCCATCCAGGGGGAACGCCCCCTGGGCGGACTCCTGATCGTTGGGAGACGGTTCCTCCGACCGTTGGCGGGGACCAGCCGGCGACCCTGACTCGCCGCCGGACCGGGAACCGGCAGTTCCGGCGTGACCATTGGAGCTCGGATCGCCGGACTCGCCGCTCCCGGTCCCTTCGTCGTCGGTCGGATGGCTGTGGCGCCGAAGCTGGTAGCGGCGGAGGAAGAACAGGTGCAACCGCCGGTACATCGTGCCCCGCTCGAACTCGAGGGAGGCGTAGGACAGCCCGCCGAAGGGGATGGGCAGCCAGAAGTTGACCGCCCGGTAGGCCAGCACCGCGGAGAGGGCCTGGTCGGCGGTGGGCCCGAAGCTGGTGATCATCGAGACCAGCACGAACTCGACGATGCCGAGGCCACCCGGGGTGATGGGGATGGCGGCGAGCACATTGGCGAGTCCGTAGGCCACCATCAGGTCGACCGGGGAGATGAAGTGGGAGAAGGCGCCCACGAAGACCCAGAGGGAGGCGGCGTCCAGCACCCAGTTGGCGGTGGCCCAGATGAGGGCCCGGTAGAGCAGTGGCCGGTTCTCCAGGAGCAGGGCGAACCGTTCGGCCACCCGTTCCACCGAGGCGGCGATCCGGTCCGGGTTGCGGAGGTGCAGCCGGACGGTGATCCGCCGGACCAACTCCTTGGCCCGCTCCTGGCCCCGGGTGAGCAGATAGAAGATGCCCCCGAAGGCGGTCATCACGATGACCCCCAACGCCGCCGCCACCGTGACCAGGATCGACACCGAGACGCTGGCCCCGCCGGTATGGCTGGTGGGCGGATGGAAGCCGTGGACGAAGAGAAAGACGACCAGGCTCAACCAGAACAGGGCGTTGAGCACCACCGCCGAGCCGATGCCCTGGGTGGCGAGGGCGAACCCCGAGTCCCCGGGGCTGACTCCGGACTGGGTGGCCAGGCGGTACCAGAGGGCCGCCCCCGGGGCCCCGCCGCCGGGGGAGACGTGGTTGAGGGCGAGGGTGGACAGGTTGATCCGGAACACCCGGAATCGGCTGAGTGCCCCGGGGGGGAGAACGGTGCGGGTGAGCTCGGTGTAGGCGCCCAGCGCCCCCACCTCGAGGATGAGACCGAGGACGACGTACTGGATCCGGATATGGCCGAGGGATTCGACCTCGCTCCGGTGACTGGCCAGCAACGGGAGGGCGATGTAGAAGGCGAACAGGAAGGCCAGCACCAGGCCGACGCTGATCCGTACCTCCCGGCGGACGAAGGGACCCCGATGCCACCAGCGCCGCCGATGCCTCGGCGCCGGCGGCGAGGGTGCTTCCGGCCCGCCCTTCAGGCCTGGTTCGTGCCCCATGCCGACAGCCATTCCCCTCATGTTGGCACGCCTTCAACAGGGTGACCTGCCATGCTGGTGCCATGACCGACCCGGTAGCCGGCGGCGACGACAAGCCAACTGGGCGCCAGGGGTCCCGCTGGCAGCGCATGTTGAAGTCGGCTCAGGACAAGGGGGTCCCGCTCCGCACCATCCTCACCATCGACGCGGTGGTCATCATCACCTACGTGGCCTACCGCCTGATCGGACGGCTGCGGGAGATCATCCTGTGGATCCTGATCGCCGGCTTCATCGCCCTGGTGCTCAATCCGGCGGTGGTCTTCCTCCAGCGTCACCGCCGGAGCCGGGGCCAGGCGGTGGGCATCGTCTTCCTGGTGGCGCTGCTGGCGTTCATCGGTCTCTTGGGCCTGTTCGGCTACCCGCTGGTCAATGCGCTGTCCCATTTCGCCACCAAAGTCCCCTCGATGGTCAGCCAGCTCGAAAAGGGCCACGGGCAGCTGGCCCGCACGCTTCAGCACTTCCACCTGCTCACCTGGGTCCAGACCAATGCCCCCAAGCTCCAGACCGCCGCCCAGAAGCTCGGCAAGCCGGCACTGAGCGTGGGCGCCAACGTGGGCAAGGCCGTCTTCTCCACCCTGCTGGCCCTCTTCACCATCGCCTTCCTCTCGCTGTTCATGCTCATCTATGCGCCGAACATGCGGACGGCACTCCTCCGGTCGATGGAACCGAAGCGGCGCCGGACGGTGGAGGAAGTCGGAACCCGGGTGTCGCAGGCGGTCACCTCCTACGTGTTGGGCACCGTGGTGCTGTCACTGGCGTTCGGGGTGGTCGTGTTCGTGACCCTGGCCATCCTCGGGGTGCCCTTCGCCCTCCTCATCGGCTTGTGGGTCGCCCTGGTGGCGATGATCCCCCTGGTCGGCGGCTTGATCGCCGCGATTCCCAGTGTGCTGATCGCCCTCCTCCACTCGCCGACCGCCGCGCTGGTGATGCTGGTGGTGTTCGTCGGGTTCCAGCTGGTCGAGAACCACTTTCTCTATCCGATCGTCATGGCCAGGACCGTTCGCATGAATCCACTCCTGGTGCTCCTCTCGGTGTTGATCGGGGCCCAGCTCGGTGGCGCCTTCGGATCGGCCCTCGGGGCGCTGGCCGGCGCCATGGCCGCCATCCCGGTGGGCGCCGCCATTCAGGTGATCGTGAAGGAGGTGTGGCTCGAGACCCGGGCACCCGCCGAGTCCGGCGACGAGACGCCGTCCCTCGGGTCCGGACTCGCCCCCGCCTCCGGCGGGTCGGAACCCCCGCACGCCAACGGAATCGACCGGACGGAAGACCCCGCCCCCGATGACCGCAGACCGGTCCCGTAAACTGCCCAGGTGCAAGTTTTGGTCGTCATCCCCACCTTCAACGAATCCGAGAACATCGAGCGAGTCCTCCACAAAGTCCGTGGCGCCCTTCCCGATGCCACCGTGCTGGTCGTGGATGACGGGAGCCCCGACGGCACCGCCGACATGGCCGAGAAGCTGGGGGGCCAGATCGGCAATATCGAGGTTCTCCGGAGAACCGAGAAGGCCGGGTTGGGGAGTGCCTACCGGGCCGGATTCCGCTGGGGCCTGGATCGCGGTTATGACGCCTGCGTGGAGATGGATGCCGACCTCTCCCACGACCCCGACGCCCTGCCCGGCCTGGTGGCGCCGCTCGAGCAGGGGGATGTCGAGCTGGTCATCGGCTCACGGTACGTGCCGGGAGGTTCGATTCCGAAATGGGCCTGGCACCGGCGCCTGGTCTCCCGGGGCGGCAACGTCTACGCGTCCGCCCTCCTCGGGTTCGGGGTCACCGACTCCACGTCGGGGTTCCGGGCCTATGCCGCCAGTGTGCTCAACCGGATCACCCTCGACACCATTCGCGCCGAGGGGTACGGGTTCCAGATCGAGATGACCTACCGGGCCAAGCGAGCCGGCGCCGCCATCGTCGAGGTCCCGATCCGCTTCATCGACCGCACCGAGGGTGAGTCGAAGATGTCGACGTTCATCGTGGTGGAAGCGTTCGCGCTGGTGACCTGGTGGGGGATTCAACGGATCCTCCATATCCCCCGGGCCGATCGCCAGGTAGTCCGTGAGTGATCCGGAGGCGAACCGCAGCTCCGGTCGCATCCTGATTGTCGACGACGAGCCCTACATCACCGATGTGCTGGCCGCCGCCCTCAGCTTCGAGGGATTCGAGACGGAGATCGCCAGCACCGGCTCCCAGGCCATCGGGGTGGCCCTGGCCGGGGCCGGCGTCCACGACCTGATCGTGCTCGACGTGATGCTGCCCGACATCGAGGGCACCGAGGTCTGCCGGCTCCTCCGTGATTCCGGGGTCCTCACCCCGGTGCTGTTCCTCACCGCCCGGGACACCGTCGAGGACAAGGTGGCGGGATTGGAGATGGGTGACGACTATGTCACCAAGCCGTTCAGCATCGACGAGCTGGTGGCCCGGATCCGGGCGGTGCTCCGGAGAGCCCGTTCCGACTCCACCGAATTCTCCGACAACCGCCGCCGGTTCGCCGATCTGGTCATGGACGACGAGACCCGGGAGGCATGGCGGGCCGGCGAGCCCATCGCCCTCACCGCCACCGAGTTCAATCTCCTCTGGTACCTCCTGGTCAACTCCCGACGGGTGGTGTCCAAGTCGGACATCCTCAACGCGGTGTGGGACTACGACTTCGACGGGGACCCGAACATCGTCGAGACCTACATCTCCTATCTGCGCAAGAAGGTCGACTGCTACGACCCTCCGCTGGTCCACACCATCCGGCGGGTGGGCTACAGCCTCCGGGAGCCCCGGAAGTGAGCGTTCGTCCGAAGGAGACGGACAACGCGGGGAGCGGGGCGGACCGACCATGACCCTCCGGCGGCGACTGCTGGCCTCCATGATCATCCTGGTGGCCCTGAGCCTCGCCGCCGTCGACCTGATCACCCTCAACTCGCTGCGCTCCTATCTGTACGGACGGACCGACGACCAGTTGAATGCGGCCCACGCCCTGATGCAGGGCTACGTGCTCCGGGCCGATGCCCGCGGTGTGCCGGTCACTCCCACCGAGATCGACTCACGGGTCAGCCCGGAGATCTACGTGGAGATCTTCGACGCGGCGGGAAAGATCATGGTGACCCGGCCCTCAGGGTCCACCTCCGCCCGCGACCCGGCCCCCCGGCTCCCGAGCCCGTTGCCGGTGGAGCCGACGGCGGCGGTCCAGCAGCAGGCCAAGTCCAACGGCAGCTATCACCCCGACAACGACTCGGTGAACGTCACCTCCCAGGCCCACGGAGGACCCCGGTACCGATTACAGGCCTCGGCCCTGCCGGGAGGGACCCTGGTGGTCGCCACCCGCCTCGACTCGGTGGAGGCCACCCTTACCTCCCTGAGAAACATCGAGCTGGCGGTGTCGCTGGCGGTGGTGGTGGCCCTGCTGGTGTTGATGACTCTGTTGATCCGGCGGGGTCTGCGCCCCCTCGAGGAGATGACCAAGGAGGCCGACGCCATCTCCGCCGGGGACCTGACCCGACGGGTGGACCCGTCGGATCCGGAGACGGAGATCGGGCGCCTGGGCCGGGCCCTCAACGGCATGCTGTCCCAGATCGAGGCGGCGTTCGCCCAGCGGACCGCGTCCGAGGACCGGCTCCGTCGGTTCCTGGCCGACGCCTCCCACGAGTTGCGGACCCCGCTGACCTCGATCCGCGGTTATGCCGAGTTGCTCCGGAAGGACGCCCTGAGCGGGGACGAGGACCGGGAGAGAGCCCTGGCCCGGATCGAGAGTGAGGCGGCCAGAATGGGGGTGCTGGTCGAGGACCTGCTCACCCTGGCCCGGATCGGCGAGGGACCGGAACCGGCCCGGGTGCGGATCGACATGGCCCCCCTGGTGGCCGACGCGGCCGCCGACGCCCGGGCGATGGACCCCGGCCGGAAGATCACCGTGGTCGCCCCCCGGCCGGTGGCGGTGGCCGGCGACGCGCAGCGGCTCCAGCAGTTGATCCACAACCTGTTGGCCAACGCCCTGGTCCACACGCCGGCCGGCACCCCGGTCGAGGTGAGGATGGTCAGCGAGGGAGCCCGGGCCATCCTCCAGGTGACGGACCACGGGCCGGGGATGAGCGCCGAACAAGCCAAGCGGGTCTTCGACCGCTTCTATCGCGGCAACGGTTCGGGTTCGGACGGCGGATCGGGACTCGGGTTGTTCATCGTGGCCACCGTGGCCCGGACCCTCGGCGGATACGTGACCGTCGATACCGAGTTGGGGAAGGGCGCCACCTTCGAAGTCGTGCTGCCCACCTACGGGTGGGGTCCGGTCAGCCCCGTCGCCCCTGAAGCCAACGTCGAGGCCGCCCCCGCCCCATCGAATGGGTCGCCGGATCCCCGACCGGCGTCGGAGAACGGCCAGACCGGGGCGCCCGCCGAACCCTCCCCGCCACCCCTACCCCCCGCCGAGCTGCCTCAGGTTGAACCGCACACCGGGGGTGCCCGTGCTGGCGACGATTGACACCGGATCCGGACACCCAGTGCTGTTGTTGCACGGGCAGCCCGGCAATAAGGCGTCATGGGCCCCGTTGATCGACACCCTCGCCTCCGACTTTCGGGTGCTGGTGCCCGATCGTCCCGGCTACGGGGACACCGAGGCCGAGGCGACGGGGATGGCGGCGAATGCCGATGTGATGGCCGAGTTCCTCCGCGGTCGGGCGGCGGCGCCGGCGACCGTGGTCGGGCACAGCTGGTCGGGGGGAGTCGCGGTCCTGTTGGCCCTCCGCCACCCCGACACCGTGCGGAGCCTGGTGCTGGTGGGGGCGGTGGGCACCGGTGACAGCGTGAACCGGCTGGATCGGCTGATGGTGGTGCCGGGAATCGGGGATCTGCTGACGGCGGCCGCCCTCACCGGCATCGGGGTGATCCTTCCCTGGATGCGGGTGAGGTTGAGCCGGATGGGGCGGAGAGGGGCGAGTTCGCCGCCGAGTCGGGTGGCGGACGCCGGGTCGCCGGCCGACCGGGCTCGCCGGCCGGAGACGGCGGCAGCCAAGGTCCGCTCGTATCTGGCCGCCGCCCTCCCCAATGAGAAGATGCCCGGCGGTTGGCGGGGGGCCTGGGGCCGGGACCGGCGCACGTTCCTCCGCGAGCAGCGGGCCCTGCTGGCCGAGCTCCCGGCGGTCACCGCGGCATTGACCAAGGTGGCGGTTCCGACCACGGTGGTGGCGGGCATGTGGGACATGGTGGTGCCTCCCCGGGCCGCCCGGAGCCTCACCGCCGCCATCCCCGGAGCCGAGCTGGTGGCCATCCCCGGTACCGGCCATTTCATCGCCCGGGACGCCTCGCCGCTCCTGGCCCAGGTGATCGCCGAGACCGACCGACGGGCCGGACCGGACTAGCCCGACGCCGCACCGGCCGGGGGGTCAGGGGATGGCGGGCAGTGCCGACCGGTGGCGACCGGTGGTGAACGGGAGGCCGGGAGCCAGCGCGTCGAACACCGCGGTGAACTTCAGCGTCGTCTCCGCCAGTTCGGCCCGGGGCTCGGAGCCGCTGACGATCCCCACCCCGGCCGCCAGCCTGGCGGTGGCCCCGCGCAGGGTGGCCGCCCGGATGCCGACCACCCAGTGGCCGTCCCCGTCGCCGTCGACGAAACCGACCGGCCCGGCGTAGGAGCCGCGGAGGTCGGGCTCCAATTTGGCGATGGTGTCCGCCGCCCGATCGGCGGGGACCCCGCCCACCGCCGGGGTGGGGTGAAGGGCGGCTACCAGGTCGAGGGCCGACGGCACCTTCTCGTCCCCGTCGGGGGTCGGCAGCCGGCGGAGCCTCCCGTAGATGGCCGTCCCCAGGTGGATGATGTTGTGGAGGCGGACGAGCTCGGGCCCGGGAGGAAGGTCCACTTCGGAACAGAGGGGGGTCAGCGCCGCCCCGATGGCCTCGGCCACCAACCGGTGCTCGAGGCTCTCCTTGGTGGAGGAGCGGAACTCGGCGGCATCCGCATCGGACATCAACCCGGTCGTCCCGGCCAGCGGTCGGCTGTGCACCCGGTCCCCGTGGCGCTCGATCAGCAGCTCGGGGCTTGCCCCCACGAACTGGCCCCTGGGGGTGGGCATCGAGAAGACGGTGCAGTTGGGCTCCATGGCCCGCCACCGGTGGAGCAGGGCCGGTATGTCGATGGCCGGTTCGAACTCGACGTCGACCTGTCGGGCCAGCACCACCTTGGTCAGCTCCCCCCGGTCGATGGCGGCGACGGCCTCTCCCACGATGTCGAGGAACTCATCTTCCGACGACAGTTCACGGATCCCCGCCCCCCGGAGCGTTGGGTCGGCCTCCGCATCAGCCGGGTCGACCGCCGGGGTGGAGCGGTGTCGGCGGCCCGACGCCAACTCGTCTCCGGGCGCTCCGGCAAAGGGCCGGCCGACGACGGTGACCCACTGCTCGCCGCCCGCCCGTCGTTCGTAGATGACTTCGGGAACCACCAAGGCGGTGCCTTCGGATCGGTCGAAGGGCAGCGCGCCGAAGGCCAACACCGGCGACCCGAACCCACCGTCCGGATCGTCGCCGACGACGGCGGCCAGGGTGCGCCGGGCCCGGTCGAGGTCGGCGGAGGAGTCGAGCCCGTTCTCCAGCGGGATCTCCAGGGCGGAGCCGATCCCCACCAGGAGGCGCTCGCCGGTGTCGAACAGGATCCCCGTCTCCCCGGCCAGGGCCCAGGGGTCGATCTCGGTGCCCGGAGGAAGTCGGCGGCGGGTGGCGGTGAGGGTTCTGGCCGCCGCCATCATCGACCCCGCCGGGTGGCCGTCAACAGCTGGCTGAGTCCACCGGAGAGGGCGCGCCGGTTCACCGACGAGAAGCCGGCGTCGTTGAGCATCGCCCGGAGTTCCCCGGTGGGCGGGAGGTAGGCGGTCGATCGGGGAAGGTAGGCGTAGGCCGCCCGGTCGGAGAGGACCCCACCGATGACCGGCACCACCCGGCGAAACCAGAGGCGATCTCCCATCCGCAACAACCCATGGTCGGGCTCGGCTACCTCCAGGAGGCTGAGACGGCCCCCGGGGCGTACCACCCGAGCGAACTCCTCGAAGGCGGGGGCCAGGTCGGTGAAGTTCCGGAGGGCGTAGCCGCAGGTGATGCCGTCCACCGCCCCGGTGGCCACCGGGAGGGAGGCGGCATCGGCCTGGGCCAGGGGGGCACCGGTCTGGTTGGCGTGGAGCATCCCCCAGGAGAGGTCGAGCCCGAAGGGCCGGAGCCCGGCCCGGGCGAGGATCCGGAGGAAGTCGCCGGTCCCACAGGCGAGGTCGAGGACCCTCGACCCGGCGGGGAGGCCGAGGGCCCGCACCGACTGCTTCCGCCAGCCGACGTCCAGACCGAAGGTCATCAGCCGGTTCACCAGGTCGTAGCGGGGGGCGATGGTGTCGAACATCGTCCGCACCAGGGCGGTCTTCTCGTCGCCGGCCGGAAGGTCCGCCTCGGTGGCCCGGGCGGCCAGGTCGAGGGGGGTCCGGGGCTGGACGAGCTCTTCGCTCGGGGTCATCGGGACAGCTCGGAGCCGGCCCGGGCCGCGGTGTCGGGGGGCACCGTCTGGTTGACCTGCTCCCACACCGCCTGACGCTCACGGTCGGAACCGACCTGTTCGATGTGGTCGAAGGCCGCCTTCAACAGGGTGCGGGTGAAGTGGTGTTCGACCAGGGTGGTCACCGCGGGCAGTAGATCCATGAACGCCTCGACCAGCCGGGAGGTCCCGTCGTCGGCCGACCCATCCTCGGGGGGATCGGAGGCTCGCAGCTTTCCCCGCACGTGGGTGGAGAACATGTCGACGGCGGTGCGGGCCACCTCCACGGTGGCGGCGTGGTGGCGCCTCGACAGGTCCAGCAGTTCCGAAAGCGGAAGACCCCATTCGAGCAGCAGCAGGCCGGCCTGGGCGGACTCGACGTCTTGACGGGTATAGCGCTCGACCGATCCGACCCGACGGGGGATGAGCAGCTCCTCGGCCTCGAAGGCCTTGAGGAGGGCCAGGGGCACCCCGGTCTGCTCCGCCAGTTCGGCCAGGGTGAAGAGCTCGGTCGGGCCCGACTCCAACTCGGTGGGCGGAGGCGATGCGGTCATCTCCTCCGGAGGTGTCCCGGTCAGGGTCCCGACCAGCGCCTCGTCGTCCCGGTCGAGGTCGCCGTTGACGAACCGGATGATGGTGGCCAGGGTGAAGCCGCGATCCTGGAGGGAACGAATCCGGGCGATCCGGGCCAGATGGCCGGCCCCGTACCAGGCCACCCGGCCTTCCCGGCGGGGTGGGTCGAGCAGACCCTTGGTCTGGTAGTAGCGGATGGTGTCGACCGACACGCCGGCCTCAGCCGAGAGTTGTTCGACGCGGAGCTCCACCCCCTCATCCTACGAGCAATCGCTCCAATTGTCAGAGCGATGCTCCGATAGATGCCTCAGCTGGGGATATGCCCAGCCACCGCGGCCGGGTCAGTGGAAGTAGCGGTAGACGACCTCGGCTACGCAGCTCGGCTTGGTCGAGCCCTCGGTCTCGAACGTCATCACGAACACCACCTGCACCCCGCCTTTGACGTCTTCCACCGACTCCACGCCGACGCCCATCCGGAGGTTGCTGCCCACCGGCACCGGGGAGGGGAACCTCACCTTGTTGCAGCCGTAGTTGACCCCGAAGGTCATGCCCTCCACCACCAGCACCTCGCCCAGCAACACCGGGGCGAGCGACAGGGTCAGGTAGCCGTGGGCGATGGCCCCGCCGAACGGGCCGGCCTTGGCCCGCTCCGGGTCGACGTGGATCCACTGGTGGTCACCGGTGGCATCGGCGAAGAGATTGACCTGGTCCTGGTCGATCCGGTGCCACTGGCTGAAGCCGAGTTGCTGTCCGACCAATTCGTGAAATGTGTCAATTCCCTGCACGGTGGTTGGCATGACCGGAGTGTATGGGATCGGAGGTCGGTGCGACCACCTCGCCCCCAGGCACTCCTATGGGCAAAATTCAGTTCATCCTCACCGCCGCCGGTCACTACGCTGCCGTCTGTGGATCAAGGACATCATCACCGGAACCTGCAGGGCGGAGGGGCGCGGGCGGCCGTCTTCGGCATCAGCGACGGGCTGGTTTCCAACGTCGCGCTCATCCTCGGGATGGCCGGGGCCAATGCCGCCCCCGGCGCGGTGAGGCTGGCCGGGTTGGCCGGCCTGGTCGGGGGGGCCTTCTCGATGGCGGCGGGGGAGTACGTGTCGATGCGGGCCCAATCGGAACTGCTCCAGCGAGAGCTGAACGTCGAGCGGGAGGCAATCCGCCACGAGCCGGAGGACGAGCGTCGAGAGCTGGCCGCCATCTACAAGAGCCGCGGCCTCGATTCGGGAATGGCGGAAGAGCTGTCCGAGAAGATGATGAGCAACCCCGAGGTCGCCCTGGAAACCCACGCCCGGGAGGAACTCGGGATCAACCCGGAAGAGACCGGAAACCCGTTCCAGGCGGCCGGGTCGTCGTTCGTGACGTTCGCGGTGGGAGCGTTCATCCCGCTGCTGCCCTGGCTCATCACCCACGGCGCGGTGGCGATGTGGTGGTCGGTCATCCTCGGTGGGATCAGTGCGGTGGTGGTGGGCTCGGCCCTGTCCTACTTCACCGGTCGGTTCTGGCTGTGGTCGGCGGGCCGGCAGTTGCTGATCTCGGCCGCCGCCGCCGCGGTGACCTATTCGATCGGTTATCTGATCGGCGCCGGCGCTCACTGACACCGTCGCGCCCGCCACCGGTGGGTGGGGTCAGCTCACCGCCGTTGAGGGGTTGGACTGGCCGGCGGGATCCAACGAGCCGAGGTAGGCCCGGTCCACGTGGTCTTCGGTGAAGCCCATCGACTGATACATCGAAAACGCGGGGTTGTCCGAGTCGACGTAGAGCATGCCGACTCGCAGGCCGGCGTGGGCCAGCCAGTCGAGACCGGCCACGGTCAGCGCCCGTCCGAGTCCCTGGCCTTGAAAATCCGGGTCCACCGAGATGACGTAGATCTCGCCCATCGGCGGGTCGGTGGTGGCGTGGACCTTCGTCCAACACGAAGCAGCCAGCCGCCCGTCCTGCTCATGGAGGAGGAACCCGGACGGATCGAACCACGGTTCGGCTTCCCGTTCGAGCAGGGTGGCGAGTGTCCAGTTGCCCTGTTCCGGATGGGTGGCGAAGGCCCGGTTGTTGGCGTACAACCAGGCTTCCTCGTCCTGGCCCGGCACGAACGGCCGGGTCGCCACCTTGGGGCGGTCGTCCTCGAAGGGGAGCGGACGCCGCATCTGGATGAGGTCCCGCTCCTTCCCCAGACCGTGGGCGGTGGCCAACCGGTCGGAGTGGGGAGTGGCATGGGTGGCCCAGTAGCGCAGGGTCCGGCCATCCTGGCCCGAGCCCATGCGGGCGGCCTCGCCGAGGGCGGCGTCGAGGAGGGCGTCGGCGATCCCGAGCTCGGGCTGGCGGAACTGCGGGTCGATGACCATCTCGAGGCCCAAGGTCCCGTTGGTGCCCCCCGGGTTCAGCTGGGCGTAACCGATCGGGTCCGGCCGGTCGGGGGACCAGGCGAACACCGCGGCGAACTCCTCGGGCCCGTCGCCACCATCGGCGTCGGTTGGGGGGTTTGCCTCCGGGTGAAGGGAGGCGCGCATCAGCTCCAACCGCTTGTGTTCACTGAGGGTTTCGTAACCGTCGGCGGAGGCCGCCGCATCGGCCAGTCGGGTGATGCGGGCCAGCGCGTCGGCGTCGAGACGATGGGTCGTCGTGAGCTGCACCCCGTTCATGGAGGTGACGCTACCGGTAGTCTCCAGCCGTGGCTCGACCCCGAACCCCTGCCGGCCGTGCCCGAGAGACCAACACCCGCCTGGCCGTCGAATATCCGGGATCGGCCGACGAGTTGTGCGCCCTCGACCACGACGGTCCCTTCCAGTTGCTGGTGGCCACCATCCTCTCCGCCCAGACCACCGATGAGCGGGTGAACATGGTGACACCGGCTCTGTTCGCCCGGTATCCCGATCCCGCCGCGCTGGCCGCCGCCGATCCCCTCGAGCTGGAGGAGATCATCCATTCCACCGGCTTCTTCCGCGCCAAGGCGCGGAGCTTGATCGGCATGGGCCAGGCGGTGGTGACCGATTTCGGAGGGGAAGTCCCGAGCCGGAGGGAGGACCTGGTCACCCTGCCCGGGGTCGGTCGGAAGACCGCCAACGTGGTGCGGAGCGTGGCCTTCGGGTTGCCCGGTCTCCCGGTCGACACCCACGTGACCCGCCTGTCCCAGCGGCTGGGCCTGACCACCGAGACCGATCCGGTGAAGATCGAGTTGGCGTTGAACCAGATGATCCCGGCCCGGGATCACGGGTCGTTCAGCCTCCGGCTGATCCTCCACGGCCGGCGCATCTGCGTGGCCCGATCCCCGAAGTGTGCCGATTGCCTGCTGGCCGATTTCTGCCCCAGCGCCTTCACGTTGGCCCCGGCGGCCCCGGCCGGTCGGCGGGCGGGGCCGAAGGGCAAGCAGCCGGCGGCCTGAACATAAGAACTTTGTTGAATTTGGGGTGATGACTGGAACAACCGACCCCAGATGATGTTGTATTGATTACTCGGAACCGGTTCCCGCCACCTGGTTCCGTGGAGCGGTGTTCGGGCCCGCCGTCCGACCCGCTCGCGCAAAGGCGCCCTCCGGGGCGCCTTTGCTGCTGTCTACCGGGAGGTTGCCGCCTCTCGGGGTCAGGCCGGCAGGGGGGGGAGGTGGGACCGCTCGATGGCGGCCATCCCGACGGTGGCGAGCCCGATGGCGGCCAGCAGCGTCCAGCGCACCCCGAGGTGCTCGAGAGCCGCCCCCACCACCGCCCCGGCGAACAGCAGCACGATGGTGGCCACCCGCCGGCCGGCCCGTACCGGGCGTCCCCGGACTTCCACCGCATCGGCCACCAGTCCGCCGAGGGCGGTGGTCAGCACGGTGGTGTTGACATCGGGGAGACCCATCCGCCGCACCACCGCGTTCTGGATCCCCATGGACAAGGCGATGAGGG
>DATARI010000033.1:0-13678 GCA_036264255.1 Acidimicrobiales bacterium
CGCCGCCGTGCGCTCTGGAGCCTTGCCCGACCTGGCCATCGCCGAGTGCCTGCGGCAGGCGGGACTGCTTGACGCCATCATCGAGCGCGCAACGGCGGAATCATGCGCACCGTCTTGATCCCCAACCGGGGGGAGATCGCCGTCAGGGTCATCCGTACCTGCCGCGAGCTCGGGGTGGCCACGGTGGCGGTGTATTCGGAGCTGGACCGGGACGCCCTCCACGTGCGTTACGCCGACGAGGCCTACGCCCTCGGGGGCCAGACGGCGGCGGAGAGCTACCTCAACACCGAGGCGATCCTGGCCGCCATCGAGAAGAGCGGGGCCGACGCCGTCCACCCCGGCTACGGGTTCTTCTCGGAGAATACCGACTTCGCCCGGGCCATCACCGAGCGGGGGGTGACCTTCATCGGTCCCCCGCCGGAGGCGATCGAGGTGATGGGGGACAAGATCAGTTCCCGCCACGCCGCCGAGCGGGCGGGGGTCTCGGGGGTGCCGGGGCGCTCCGAGGTGCTGACCTCCCCCCAGGAGGTGGCCGACTTCGGCAACGAGTTCGGCTGGCCGGTGGCCATCAAAGCCGCCTTCGGAGGCGGTGGCCGGGGCATGAAGGTGGTGCAGGGCCCCGACGAGGCCGCCGAGGCCCTGGAGTCGGCCATGCGGGAGGCGCTGTCCTACTTCGGGCGCGACGAGTGCTACGTCGAGCGCTACCTGGCCTGGCCCCGTCACGTCGAGATGCAGATCATCGCCGACACCCACGGCAACACCCTGTGGCTGGGCGAGCGGGACTGCTCGGCCCAGCGCCGCCACCAGAAGCTGGTGGAGGAGAGCCCCGCCCCCGACTTCCCCGACGAGATTCGCCGGGCGATGGGCGAGGCCTCGGTGAAGGTGGCCCAGGCCTGCGGCTACGTCAACGCCGGAACCGTCGAGTTCCTCTACCAGGACGGCGAGTTCTTCTTCTTGGAGATGAACACCCGCCTCCAGGTCGAGCACCCGGTCACCGAGCTGGTCACCGGACTCGACCTGGTCGAATGGCAGTTGCGGGTGGCCTCGGGCGAACCCCTCGGGTTCAGTCAGAGCGATGTCCGCCGGGACGGCCACGCCATCGAGGTGCGGATCAACGCCGAGAACCCGGCCGGCGGCGCTTTCACCCCCTCGCCGGGGACCATCACCCGCTTCGTGACCCCCGGCGGCCCCGGCGTCCGGCTGGATGCCGGGTACGCGGCCGGTGACACCGTCAGCCAGTTCTACGACAACCTCATCGCCAAGCTGGTGGTGTGGGGACACGACCGGGAGGCGGCCCGGAAGCGGATGCTCCGGGCCATCGAGGAGACGGTCATCGAGGGGGTGGCCACCACCCTCCCCGCCGACGTCGCCATCCTCGCCCATCCCGACTTCGCCAATGCCACCCACTCCACCAACTGGGTGGAGCAGTCCCTGGACCTGAGCGGGGTCACCGCCGAGGCCCCGGTTCCGGTGGTGGAGCCCGCCGCCGACGGCGACGAGCCGGTCGCCCGGGTACTGCGGGAAGTGACCGCCGAGGTCGACGGTCGCCGCTACCAGGTGAAGCTCTGGGTGCCGGATCTCGGCACCACCGTCGTTGCCAGCGCCGGCAGCTCCCGGGCCCAGGCCGGCCCCCGGCGGCCGAAGGCCTCCTCGTCCGGGTCGGGTTCGGGGACGGTGGCGGTCCCGATGCAGGGCACCATCGTCAAGGTGCTGGTCGAAGTGGGGGACGCCGTCGAGGTCGGCCAGACGATCTGCGTGCTGGAAGCCATGAAGATGGAGAACAACGTGAACGCCGAAAAGGGCGGAACGGTGAAAGAGGTCAAGGTGGCGGCCGGCCAGTCGGTGGGTCCGGGCGACGTCGTCGCCATCATCGAATAATCGTCGAGTCGTCCCCCCGGACGGCCGGAAGGCAGGGATGGTAGATCTGAAAGAAAGCTCCCGGGCGGCCATCGACGACAGGCTCGGGGGCCTGGTGAGCCTCAGCCACACCATCCACGAGCACCCAGAGACCG
Organism: Acidimicrobiales bacterium; assembly: GCA_036264255.1. Taxonomy (GTDB): domain Bacteria; phylum Actinomycetota; class Acidimicrobiia; order Acidimicrobiales; family RAAP-2; genus DASZIT01. The sequence goes on from DATARI010000033.1 coordinate 2,013, forward strand.
CCTACGAAGAGGACCGGGCGGCGGCCTGGACTTCGAAGCTGCTGGCCGACAACGGCTTCGCCGTCACCGAGGGGGTGGCCGGCCTCCCCACCGCCTTCGATGCCCGGTTCGGTTCCGGCCCGATGGTGGTGGCGGTGTGCGCCGAGTACGACGCCCTTCCCGGTATCGGTCATGCCTGCGGGCACAACATCATCGCCGCCTCCGCGGTCGGGGCCGGGCTGGGGCTGGCGGCGGTGGCCGACCAGCTGGGCATCACCGTCCGGGTGGTGGGGACGCCGGCCGAAGAGGGGGGCGGCGGCAAGGTGGTGATGCTGGACGAGGGCGTCTTCGACGGCGTCCACGCCGCCATGATGGTGCACCCGTGGCCCTCCGACCGCCTGGAGGCGACCTGTCTGGCCGTCGCCCACTTCGACGTGATCTTCACCGGCAAGGGCGCCCACGCCTCGGCGGCACCCTGGGAGGGGATCAACGCCGGGGACGCCATGGTGATCGCCCAGGTGGCACTCGGCCTCCTGCGCCAGCAGCTGCAACCGGGGGACCAGGTCCACGGGGTGGTGCTCGACGGCGGCTCGGCGGCCAACATCATCCCCGACCGGGTGACCGGCCGGTTCATGTGCCGCTCCCTGACCCTGGAAGGGCTGGGGAAGCTCGAACCCCGGGTACGGGCCTGTTTCGAGGCGGGGGCGTCGGCGTCGGGGGCGACGGTGGCCTACGAGCGGCTGTCTCCTGACTACTCGCACATGGAGAGTGATCCTGGGCTGTTGAGCGCCTACCGGGTGAACGCCGAGCGCCTGGGCCGGACCTTCGACCTCGATGACGACGGCACCCCCCGCCCGACCCTGTCCACCGACATGGCCAACGTGTCCCTGGCGGTGCCGACCATCCACCCGATGATCGGCATCGACGCCGCCGGATCGGTCAACCACCAGCCGGAGTTCGCCGCCGCCTGCGTCACCCCGTCGGCCGACACCGCCATCCGGGACGGCGCCCTGTCGATGGCCTGGACGGTGATCGACGCCGCCGGGGCCGGCCCGCTGCGGGATCGGTTGCTGGCCGGCTGATCCGGTTCGGTCGGTCAGCTCCGGAAGTCGGGCAGGATGCCGGCCAACTCCCGCCACTGCTCGACCGGGAAGGTGGCCCGGCTCCCGGTGAGCACCTGGATGCAGACATGGTCGGCTCCGGCGTCGAGATGCTCCCGGATACGGCCGGCGATGGCCGGCGGATCGCCCCAGGCGACGTGCCCGTCGACGAGGCGGTCACTGCCACCGTCGGCCAGGTCGGCCTCGGTGAACCCGTGGCGGAGCATGTTGTTGGTGTAGTTGGGCAGCTGGAGGTAGAGGGCCAGGCTCTTGCGGGCCACCGCCCGGGCGGTGGTCGGGTCGGAGTCGACCACCACCATCTGCTCCGGGGCCAGCAGCGGGCCAACGCCGAGGGCCGAGCGCGCCTGGCGAGTGTGGTCGGGGGTGGTCAGGTAGGGGTGGGCGCCGGCTGACCGGTCCCGGGCCAACTCCAACATCTTCGGTCCGAGCGCCGCCAGCACCCGGTCCTGCCGGCGGACGGGGGGACCGGCGGCGTCCAGCGCGTCGAGGAACCCCTTCATCACCGACAGGGGGTGCTCGTAGCGACGATCGGTCCCCTCGACCATCGGCGCGTGGCTGACCCCGAGCCCCAGCAGGAATTGGTCCGGGTGGGCAGCCGAGATCCGGGCATGTTCGGCGGCGGCTTCGGTGGCGTCGTGCATCCAGACGTTCAGGATGCCGGTGGCGACCGGCAGGGTCCGGGTGCCGTCGAGGGCCCGGGCCACCACATCGAAGATGTCTCCGCCCGCCCCCCCGGGAATCCACAGGGCGCCGTAGCCCAAGGCTTCGAGCTCGGCGGCGGTCTCCCCGGCGTCGCCGGCTTCCTTCGAGCGGAACTCGCCGCTCCAGATACCTACCTTCCCGAGTTCCATGGCGCTCCCTTTCGTCCCGGACCTGGTCCCACGTTAGGGGACATCGAGGCGATTCCCGCCGGACGGCGAAGTCAGACGAGCCGGTGGAGAAGGGTCAATCTTTGCCGATCATGACTTCGGTGGCCTTGATGACCGCGGTGACGGTGTCACCCTCGTTGAGCTCGAGTGCCGTCGCCGACTCCTTGGTGATCGCCGAGACGACTTCCTGGCCTCCGGCCAGGCGGATCACCACGGTCGACATGACGGCGCCGTGCTCGACTCGGACCACAGTGCCTTCCAGTTGATTTCTGGCGCTCAGTCTCATGGTTTCGACGCTACCCCGTTCAGGAACTACAGGGTGGGGCGCTTTACCGTTGCACGGTAACGGAGGGAACCACCTTCCCGAGCCGAAAGCACCACTTGAACGACATCATCCACTCGGCCGGGAGGAGCCTTCAAGACATGGCGCGCCTCGATGTCGGCCGAGGCGAACTCCTGATGCATCTGCCGGGTGGCGGCCTCGTCGGTGAACCCGTGATTGAGGCGGGTTGCCACTCGTTCGACGCATGTTTCCACCGGAGGCATCAATACGACATAGTCCAACTCGTCCATGCCGGTGGCCGAGGCGAAGGTGGGAAGAAACCACGGGCCGACGATGCCGTCGTACACCGTGAAGTAACCGCCGGACGCATACTGACCAACGGCCGACGCCGCCGCCCGAGTGACGATCTGATTCTGCTCATGGGCCGCCGGGAGCCAGGGGGCGATCGAACCAGTGGCCAGGAACCTGAAGAAGGCATCACCCTCCACGAACACGCTGTGAGGCGACCCCTCGGCAATGGCTCGCGCCACCGTCGACTTCCCGGCGCCCGGGGGGCCGGTCACCAAGAGCAGCGGCGCCATGGTCCACATTGTGGCTCATTGCCTCTGCCTTCTTGCCGACCCACTGCCCAACGACAGAGACGAGTGCCGCCTCGAGCGCGATCATGGGTCCATGAGTGAATCCAGATCCGGGCTCTTCAACTTCTCCTCAGTTCCGGATGCCTACCGGGAGCACCTGCAGCCCAGCGTCTTCGATCCATGGGCCCATGCCCTCCTGGCATTTGTCCCGCCGGAGAGTGGCAGCGTGATCCTCGACGTCGCAGCAGGTACCGGCGCCGTTGCCCATGCCGCCGCCGTGATCGCCGGTCCCCGCGGGCGAGTGATCGCGGCCGACGTCAGCTCGATGATGCTGGCCGACGCTGGATTGGCGCCCAGCGATTACCGAGCGCCGGTCGAACTCCTCGAATGCCCGGCGGACAAGCTCGCCCTCCCCGACGCGTCGTTCGACGTTGTCTACTGCCAACAAGGACTCCAGTTCATGCCCGACCGGGCCGCGGTGATGACCGAGGTGCTCCGGGTGCTGCGCCCGGGCGGGTCGGCGGGGATTGCCGTATGGTCCGACCGCAAGCCTCCCGAGCCCTTCGACATGTACGCCCGGGTCCTCCAGGAGCACGGCATTGCAGAGCCCTATCCGGGCGCCTACGACTTGACGAAGGTCACCATGTCGGAGGCGGAGATCGAGGCATTGCTGACCGCCGCCGGTTTCCCCCGGCCCACCGTGCGCACCGTGGACCTCCTGCTGGACTGGCCCGACGCCGAAGTGGCCGCGCTCGGCATCCTCGGGTCCACCTACGGTCAGACGGTCGCGTCCCTCAACGCTGAGGAGCAAGCGGAAGTGTTTGCCTCCATCGTGGAGGAGGCCTCGGATGGCCGGCCTCGACTCATGTCGGCGGTGGTAGGCCGAGGAGTTGCCATCTGACGCCGAGACGACCCGCCAGCCCGGATGGTGGCTTGCCTGTCAGCTCCCCGGGCGGTACTCGCCGAAGACACCCCGGAGGACATCGGAGACTTCGCCCAGGGTGGCCATCCGGCTCAACGCTTCCTTCATGGGAACCAGCAGGTTCTGGGTCCCCCGGGCCGCCGCCTCGACGTCCGCCAGCGAAGCCTCGACCGCCGACTGGTCGCGCTCGGCGCGCACCCGCTTGACCGAGGCCACCTGCGAGCGCTGCAGCTCCTCATCGATGGGGAACACCTCGGACGGGTCGTTGGTCTCGTCGACGAACTTGTTGACCCCGATGACGATCTTCTCGTTGTCATCGATGGCCTTGGCATAGGCATAGGCGGCCTGCTCGATCTCGCCCTGCATGTAGTGGGCCTCGATGGCGTCCACTGCGCCGCCCATGTCGTCGATCCGCTCCAGGTATTCCCACGCGCCCTTTTCGACTTCGTCGGTCAGCGACTCGACGAACCAAGAACCGGCCAGCGGATCCACGGTGTCAGCGATCCCCGATTCGTATCCGACGATCTGCTGGGTCCGGAGGGCGATCTTGGCTGCCTTCTGGGTGGGTAGCCCGAGGGCCTCGTCGAAGCCGTTGGTGTGGAGGCTCTGGGTGCCACCGAGGGCGGCGGCCATGGCCTGGACCGTGACCCGGACGATGTTGTTCTCCGGCTGCTGAGCGGTCAGGGTGGAGCCACCGGTTTGAGTGTGGAAACGGAGCAACTTCGACTTCTCGTCCTTGGCGTTGAACCGCTCGGTCATGATCTTGGCCCACATCCGGCGGGCGGCCCGGTACTTGGCCACCTCTTCGAACAGGTTGTTGTGGGCGTTCCAGAAGAAGCTGAGCCGTGGGGCGAAGGAGTCAACATCCAGACCCGCGGCCAGGGCGGCGTCGACGTAGGCGATCCCGTTGGCGATGGTGAAGGCGATCTCCTGGACCGCCGTGGATCCGGCTTCTCGGATGTGGTAGCCGGAGATGGAGATGGTGTTCCACGCCGGCAGGTGCTCGGCACAGTAGGAGAAGGTGTCGGTCACCAGCCGCATCGACGGCCGGGGCGGGTAGATGTAGGTCCCCCGGGCCACGTACTCCTTGAGGATGTCGTTCTGAATGGTGCCGCCGAGGCGCTTGGGGTCGACGCCGTTCTCTTCGGCCACCAGTTGGTAGAAGAGCAGCAGGATGGCGGCGGTGGAGTTGATGGTCATCGAGGTGGTGACCTCATCGAGTGGGAGGTCGGCCAGCAACAGCCTCATGTCGGCCAGCGAGTCGATGGCGACACCCACCTTCCCGACTTCGCCCTCCGATCGGGGGTGGTCGGAATCGAGGCCCATCTGGGTGGGGAGGTCGAAGGCACAGGAGAGCCCGGTCTGCCCGGCCCCGAGGAGGAACTTGAACCGCTGGTTGGTGGAGGTGGCATCGCCGAACCCGGCGTACTGCCTCATGGTCCAGAGGCGACCCCGGTACATGTCGGGACGGATCCCCCGGGTATAGGGGTAACTGCCGGGCTCCCCCAGCTGTTGGCCGGGATCCCAGCCGTCGAGATCGGCCGGACGGTAGACGGGCCGGACCTCGATCCCCGAATCGGTACGTCGCTCACTCGCCTTCACCGGCGAGGAGGACGTCTTGGGATTCGAGGGCTCCGATGACATGGGCACAGGTTACGGTCTCCTGAACCCGGGGTTGGCCGAGGCAACGTGGGAGCCCGGGGCGACGGTCAGGAAGCTGCCGGCGGGGCCACCACGTGGGGCATGCAGAGATCGTCGTATTCGGCGATGACGATCTCACCGGCGTTCGGACCGCAGGCCGGGCACTCGGGGTCGCGATGGACCTTGAAGGTCCGGAAGCTCTGCTCGAGGGCGTCGTAGGCCATCAGCCTTCCCTGGAGGGTCTCGCCCAGGTCGAGAAGGATCTTGATCGCCTCGACGGCCTGGATGGATCCGACGATCCCGGGCAGCACGCCGAGGACACCGGCCTCCGAGCAACTGGGGGCCAGCTCCGCCGGAGGCGGCTCGGGGATCATGCACCGGTAGCAGGGTCCGACCCACGGATTGAACACGGTGATCTGACCCTCGAACCGGAAGATCGAGCCGTGGACCACCGGGATGTTCTTCACCAGGGAAGCGTCGTTGACCAGGTAGCGGGTCGGGAAGTTGTCGGTCCCGTCCACGATGACGTCATACCCGTCGATGATGTCGAGGATGTTGTCCGCCCCCAGCCGGACGTCGTAGGTTACGACGTTCACGTCCGGGTTCATCAAGGTCAGGGTCTTCTTGGCCGAGTCGACCTTCCGCTCGCCGATGCGATCGGTGTTGTGGAGGATCTGGCGTTGCAGGTTGGAGGCGTCGACCACGTCCATGTCGATGATGCCGAGGGTGCCGACCCCCGCCGCCGCCAGGTAGATGGCGGCGGGCGAACCGAGGCCGCCCGCCCCGAGCAGCAGGACTTTGGAGTCGAGGAGCTTGAGCTGTCCGGTCTCCCCGATCTCCGGCAGGAGCAGGTGGCGTTGATAACGGTTCCGCTGCTCAGAGGTCAGCGACTGGGGCGTCGACCACTCCCGACCCTCATCCTTCCAACGGTTGAACCCCCCGATGATCGACGACACATCGGTGTAGCCCAGCTCCTGGAGGGTCTTGGCCGCGAACGCCGAGCGGGTGCCACCGGCGCAGTAGGCCAGGATGTGAGACGACTTGTCCGGGATCCGTCCCTCCACCGAGGTTTCGAGGGTGCCACGGGGGATGTGGACCGCCCCGGGAAGGGCACCCTGCTCGTACTCGTCGGGCTCCCGCACGTCGAGCACCACTGCCTTGTCGGCAGACAACTCCGCTTCGGCCTCAGCCGGGTCGATCTCCCGCACGGCCGCCTTGGCCTCGGCCAACATTTCTCTGAAGGTGGGCACAACTATCACTGTCCTTACTGGGCGGAGGCTGGCCGGTCGGATCCGGCCCCCCAACACTCCTCCACTGCGATCTCTTACCGGTATAAACCCTACCAGCGGGGTCAACATTCCCGGCTGACGGCTGCCTCTCGGTGGCGGGCTCGACCGCCGACCCGGCCCGCTGCCCTGGAGTGTCCCACCGGACGGCCACCAGACCATGATGGGCGGATGGAACTGAGCGAGGCGGTCCGCCGTCGGCGGATGACCAGGAACTTCTCCGGTCAGCCGCTGCCCCCCGGGTTGTTGGACTCGATGCTGGCCGACGCTCTCCGGGCGCCATCGGCCGGGAACACCCAGGGGCGTGAGTTCGTCGTGCTCGACGGGCCCACCGAGACACGACGGTACTGGGACGCCACCACCGACGACGACTGGCGGTCCGCCTCCCGGCGGTTCGAGGGCATGGCCCGGGCCCCGGTTGTCGTCCTCCCCTTCGTGGACCCCGACGCCTACGCCTCCCGGTACCGGGAGGCGGACAAGACCCAGGGCAACGGTGAAGAGATCGAGTGGGTGGTCCCCTTCTGGTTCGTCGATGCCGCCTACGCGGTGATGACCCTGCTGCTCCGGGCCGCCGACGCGGGCATCGGCGGCGCCTTTCTCGGCAATTTCCGAGGGGAAACCGCCCTTCGAACCGCCCTCGGTGTCCCCGACAGATACCGGTGGCTCGGGGCGGTGCTGCTGGGGGAGGCCTCTGAGCCGGATCCTCCTTCGTCGTCGTTGTCCAGACCGAAGCGGCCGATGGCCGAGGTCGTCCACCGGGGTCGCTGGTAGAAGGCGGCCGGGCGGGACCCGGGTCGCCATCGACGGGCACCATCCGGTACAGGTGGCCGGCCAGGTCGACGGCAAGGACAGATCTGCAGGCTGTTGGAAGTCCACTCAGCGCACCGCGGCAGAGCCGATTCGGTGCGCTTCCCGTCTGCTCCTTCGGAGGTATCCATGACCACATCCACCGTCCCCCTGTCGCCCGTCGGCCCCGAATCCCCGACCGACCGAACGTCGAATCGATCGCCCCAAGCTCAGGTCGGTGCCTTCGACCTGCTTCGCATCCTTCCCTGGGTGGATCCGATCGCCGACCCCCACGGTGTCCATCCCTGCTCCCGCTACGTCGAGCTCTACTGGCTGGGGATCCTCGGGCCATCCACCACCTGGCTTCTCCGCCGGCTCGCCTACGGGCTCGAAGTCAGCTCCGACGGATTCGACCTCCACCTCTCGGAAACCGCCCGGTCGTTGGGGCTCGGGGATCGCATGGGCAAGAACTCCCCGTTTCGGCGCGCCCTCCACCGCCTCTCCACCTTCGAGCTGGCCCGGTCCCACGGAGCCGCAACCCTTGCCGTCCGTACCCGCATCCCGCCGCTACCCCTTCGTCACCTCCACCGACTCCCCGAGTCACTGCAGCAGAGCCACCGGGGCTGGCTGGCTGAACAACGTCTGCCCGAGCCCGAGCAGATGCGCCGTCGGGCCGCCCGGTTGGCGGCCGGTCTCGCCGCCGCCGGACACGACCGGGAAGAGATCGAACGTCGCCTGGGCGGATGGCAGTTCCATCCGTCGGTGGCGTTCCAAGCCGCCAAGGACGCCGTGCCGCTCGTGGTGACTCCGGTCGACTGATCAGACCCGCTGGACTTGAGCAACCGGATGGACGTCGAGTTCCATCTCCGGTCATCCCGAATCGACGGGTTGGTCGCCGGTCACATGAACCTGGCCGTCGGCGAGCTGGTCGGCAAGGCCCACACGCACGACCAGGCGGGGTAGGCAACCTCAACCCCCCGCGATCCCCATCTGCCCCGAATCGCCGCCCAGCGTCCCTCCGGTCGGCCTCCGCATCGAATAGCCCCGGCGGTGGCCGGTGTGTGAAACTCACCGGCGAACGGAGCGCCGCCACACCCGGCTGTCGGTCGCCCGGTCCGGGGGAGGAACATGCGAGCGGCAGTGACCCGGGGTGGTCAGCTGGAAGTCGTGAATGTGGAGGATCCGGCACCGGGGTCCGGCCATGTGCTGGTCCGCCCGCTGTCCACCGGGATCTGTGGATCGGATCTCCATGCGCTGGCGGACTTCACCAACTTCACCGGCCTGATGGAACGGGTCGGGGCGCCCTCGCTCGACGCCGGTGCCGACACCATCTTCGGGCACGAGTTCTGCGCGGAGATCCTCGAGCACGGTCCCGACACCGCCGGGACGCTGCCGGTCGGGACCCGGGTCTGCTCGGTGCCGATCATCATCGGCCCGGGAGGCGTCGAACAGATCGGTTATTCGAACACCTACCCCGGTGCCCTGGCTGAACAGATGGTGCTGCAGGAGGTCCTTCTCCTCCCGGTTCCCGACTCGCTGGAGACCAACATCGCCGCCCTCACCGAGCCGCTGGCCGTCGGGGAGCACGCGGTCGGGCTGGCCGACCTCCAACCCGGGCAGCCCTGCCTGGTGGTCGGATGCGGCCCGGTGGGCCTGGCGGTCATCGCCGCCCTCAAGGGGCGCAACCACGGCCCGGTGCTGGCCGCCGACTTCTCTCCGGCCCGACGACGGTTGGCCGAGGCGTTCGGCGCCGACGAGGTCATCGATCCTGCCCTGTCATCGCCCCACGAGCGGTGGGCCTCCTTCGGAGTCCCGATGACCATCATGGAGCGGGCCGGCGCCGCCATGATGGGGATGGAACTGAAGGAACCGGTCGTCTTCGAGGCGGTAGGGGTCCCGGGGATGCTGCAGTCCATCATCGAAGCGGCTCCGCCCCGGAGCCGGATCGTGGTGGTGGGGGTCTGCATGCACCCCGACTCGATCGAGCCGTTCTTCGCGGTGACCAAGGAGATGGAGTTCCGCTTCTCCTTCGGCTACACCCCGGCCGAGTACGCCGCCACCCTGGAGCGCCTGGCCAACGGGGTACCCGGGGCCGAGCAGCTGGTGACCCAGGCAGTCGGGCTCGACGCTGCCCCCGGCGCCTTCGAGACCCTGCGCACTCCCGGCGAGCACGGAAAGATTCTCATCACTCCCCAGATCTAGAAACACCGAGAGAGGAACACAGGATCAATGACAACGCTGAATGCCGGAGAAGACCTCAAATTCGGAATCTTCCTGGCCCCCTTCCATCCGGTGGGGCAGAACCCCACCCTGGCCCTCGAGCGGGACATGCAGCTGATCGAGCACCTCGACCAGCTCGGCTTCGACGAGGCCTGGTTCGGCGAGCACCACTCGGCCGGGTACGAGATCATCGCCTCGCCCGAGGTCTTCATCGCCGCGGTGGCCCAGCGAACCCGCCATATCCGGCTGGGCACCGGGGTCTCCTCCCTCCCCTACCACCACCCCTTCATGCTGGCCGACCGCCTGGTCCTGCTGGACCATCTGACCCGCGGCCGCCTGATGATCGGGGTCGGCCCCGGAGCGCTGCCGTCCGACGCCTACATGATGGGCATCGAAGTCGCCAAGCAGCGGGACATGATGGAAGAGGCGCTGGAGGCGATCCTCCTGCTGCTGGCCGGAGAGGAACCGGTCGACTACGAGACCGATTGGTTCAAACTGGTGGGGGCCCGCCTGCAGATGCGCCCGTACCAACGTCCCTTCCCCGAGGTGGCGGTGGCCGCCCAGATCTCCCCCGCCGGACCCCGGGCGGCCGGACGCTTCGGCTGCAGCCTGCTGTCGATCGGTGCCACCTCGGCCGGCGGCTTCGACGTGCTCGGCGCCCACTGGGACGTGATGGACGAGCGGGCCGAGGAGTTCGGCACCACGGTCGACCGCAGCAAGTGGCGCCTGGTCGGCCCCATGCACATCGCCGACACCAAGGAACAGGCCATCGCCGACGTAGAGTTCGGCCTGGGTGAATGGGTCGACTACTTCCAGCGGGTGGCCGCCCTCCCCCTGGCCCCCGATACCGCCAACCATTCCTCCCTGGTCGACGCCCTCAACGCCTCGGGGTTCGCGGTGATCGGCACCCCCGACGACGCCATCGAGCAGATCAGTCGATTGCGGGAGCAGTCGGGGGGATTCGGGACCTTCCTGACCATGGGCCATGAGTGGGCCGACACCGACGCCACCCGCCACTCCTACGAATTACTGTCGCGCTACGTCGCCCCTCAGTTCCAGGGATCGGCCAGTTCGCTGACCGCCAGTCGGGATTGGGCGGCGGAGAATCGCCCCACCTTCATCGGGGCGGCCGGATCGGCCGTCATGTCGGCCATCCAGAAGCACGCCGAAGAAAAAGAAGCCAAATCGGCGAAGGTCTGAGCCCGATGACCGAGATCACCCACCACCAGATACCGACCAACGGCATCGAGCTCCACGTGGCCGAGAGCGGCCCGGCGGCCGGGCCGCCGGTGGTTCTCTGCCACGGTTTCCCCGAGCTCTGGTATTCCTGGCGTCACCAGTTCGATGCCCTAGCCGGGGCCGGATTCCGGGTGCTGGCCCCGGACCTGCGCGGTTACGGCGGGAGCAGCCGGCCGGAGGGTGACGTCTCCGCCTACGGTGCCGATCGGATCACCGCCGACCTGGTTGGCCTGTTGGACCACTTCGGCTACGACCAGGCGGCGTTCTCCGGGCACGACTGGGGGGCGATGGTGCTGTGGGAGATGGCCCGCACCCATCCCCAGCGGATGTCGTCGCTCTGCAACATGAGCGTTCCCTTCCTCCAGTCCCCGATGCCGCCAACCGAGATCTTCAACGCCATCTTCGTCGACAAGTTCTTCTACATCCTCTACTTCCAACCGGTCGGGCCGGCCGAGAAGGAGTTGGAGGCCGACCCCCGGCACTTCTTGCGGAACATGCTGTGGGCGGCGTCGGGAGACGGGCTCGGTGGCGGGAGTCTGACCCTCGACCTCCCGGCGGAAGGCACCGGATTCCTCGATTCGCTGGCCGAGGCTCCGGCCGAGCTCCCGGCCTGGATCACCGAGGAGGATGTCGACGTCTACGCCGATGCCTTCAAGGCCAACGGCTTCTTCGGTCCACTCAGCTTCTACCGCAACATCGACGCCAACTGGCAGCGCACCCACGACATCCCCGCCTCGGAGAT
>DATARI010000081.1:0-2549 GCA_036264255.1 Acidimicrobiales bacterium
CAGCAGATCGGACTGAAGAGCCGGGACCTGCTGAAGGTGGCCGGGGTGGGCGCCACCCTGGTCCAGCGGTGCTCGGGGATCGACGGCACCTGGGGATACCGGGCGGAGAACTATGAGTTGGCCCGCCAGGTGGCCCAGCCCCTCAAGCGAGAGGTGGAGGCGGCCGGCAACCCGGTGGTGTGCGGGGACTGCCATCTGGCCAACGGCTCGATCGAGCAGGAGACCGGGACCCGTCCGGTGCATCCCATCCAGCTGATGGCCCGGGCCTACGGGATCCCCCCGGAAGGAGACGACCGATGAGCGAGAGCCGGGAGTTGACGCTGGACGACATCGCCGATCACCGGGCCTACGAACGGGAGCGTGACGAGTTCCGACGGGAGGTCATCGCGGCCAAGAAGGTGCGGCGGGTGACGGTCGGGCCGGTGATCACCCTCACCTTCGAGAGTCGGTTGACGATGCGCTTCCAGATCCAGGAGATGGCCCGGGCGGAGAAGATGGTGTCGGACGAGCAGATCCAGCACGAGCTGGACGTCTACAACCGGTTGCTCCCGTCGCCGGGTGAGCTGTCGGCCACCCTGTTCCTCGAGCTGACCAGCGAGGCCGAGCTGCGGAAGTGGCTCCCGGAGCTGGTGGGGGTGGAAGGCTCGGCCGAGCTGCGGATCGGCTCCGGGGATGCCGTCGAGATCGTGACATCGACCCCCGAAGAGGATCACGAAGCGCAGTTGACCCGGGAGGAAACCACTTCGGCGGTGCACTACGTCCGTTTCCGGTTGACCCCGACTCAGGTCGGGGCCTTCGCCCGCGGCCCGGTGACCCTCGCCATCAACCACCCCCACTACCCCGATGGATTGCCGGGCGTGGTGCTGAGCGAGGCCACCCGTGCCGAGCTGGCTGCCGATCTGACCTGAACGATCGCCGACCGGTCGAGCGTCAGGTCGGAGTCGACTTGCGGATGATCGTGTCGGCGTCGAGGGAGGGGACCCCCAGGTTCTTGGGCGGCGGGGGATAGGCCTGGCCGAGGTCCTCGGTCCCGGTCACCGCATCCAGCAGTGCCTGGGCGGCGATTTCGGGGAACAGGATCGAAGTGGCCGGCAACGGTGGGACCTTGTAGGTCGGTGACGAGAGGTTGGGGAGTGCGGAGGTGAGGTCGCCCACCAAGTTGTAGCGCCAGGGTGAGACGTGGAGACCTCCGCTCCCCATGATGGATCCGCCGGGGAGGAACACCTTTTCGATGAACTTGAGCGTGGAGATGTGGTCGAAGGTATCCGGGCACACCCACCCCCCCACGCTGAACGGGGAGATCACCAGGGCCGGGGTCCGGAACCCCAGCCCGACCGGCCCGAACACGCCGGCCCAGTCGTCCGGAGGGGCCCCCGCCGCGTTGTGAGGGTACCCGGTCGTCACATACTCGCCGTCGAGGTTGCCGCCGGGCTGGGCGCCCGAGGGCAGGGCGGCCGGGTTGGTCACCATCGGGCCCGGCGTCGGGGGTGCGACGTGGTCGAAGAACCCGCCGTTCTCGTCGTAGACGACCAGGAACACCGTCTTCTCCCACACCGCCGGGTTGGCCAGCAAGGTCTCCAGGATGTCCGACACCAGGGACTCGCCGTACTCGGGAGGGACCGCCGGGTGCTCGCAACTCTCCAGCGGCGGGAGTATCCACGACACCTTGGGCAGGGTGCCCGCCAGCACGTCTTCTTGGAATTCGACCGGGTAGATCGGAAGGAGGGCCTGGTCGGCGTTCCGGGACTGGGCGGCGTTGGTGGGCGACTTGAAGGTCTTGAAGTAGTCGAGCACATTGAACAAGGTGTTGGACACCGGGTCCTGGTACACCTTCCAGCTCACCCCGTGCTCGGTGAGCAGCTCGGGCATGGTGGGCCACTCGAGGGCGCCGTAGAGCTCCAACCGGTTGGTCACGTAGGTGGTGAGAATCGGACCGCCCTTGTCCGCCGAGTGGGCCCCCAGGCTCCCGGACATGAACATGAGCCGGTTCGGATCGGTGGGCCCGAGCACCGAGCAGTAGTAGTCGTCGCAGATGGTGAAGGCGTCGGCCAATGCCCGGTAGAAGGCGAGGTCGGGTTGGCGGTAGTACCCCATGGTGGTCAGTCCGATGGGCACGGTGGAGAGCCCGGGGACGGGGACGCCGGCCAGGCTGTTCAGCTGGAATTTGGAGACGCCGTCCTCGATGAGATGCTGGGCGGCCCACTGGTCCATGGCCCCGTTGTTCCAGGCCAGGTGTTGGGGTCCCCAGTCGTGGGTGATGTCGTTGGTGGTCTGGCCGGCCACGGTGGGGGGATTGCTCACCAGCTGGAAGGGATCGAGGAACTTCTCGCCGCTGGCCAGCTTGTAGAGCAGCTTCCCCCGACCGTTGACCATGGTCTGGGAGAACACGGTGGCGGGATTGGTGGACGGGCCGCCGGCGTAGGACGAAGAGGAGCGGGTGTCGCTGAAGTTCCGGACCCCCGGCATGGTCCCGTAGTAGTGGTCGAACGATCGGTTCTCCTGCATGAGGATGACGATGTGCTCGATGTCACCCAGGCCCCCGGACCGGG
>DATARI010000229.1:0-6533 GCA_036264255.1 Acidimicrobiales bacterium
CCCGAAGATGCCGAGATCGTGGTGGTGGACTCTGGGCAGCGCCGCACCCTCCGGGACTCGGGGTACGGGGCCCGGGTGGCCGAGTGCGAGGAGGCGGCGGCGACCATCGGCCCCCTGGGCCTCGCCGAGGAGTCCGACGTCTCCCGGTTGCGGGACCCGCTTCTCCAGCGGCGTGCCCGTCACGTGGTGAGCGAGTGCCGGCGGGTGCGGCAAGTGGCCGAGGAGCTCGGGTCCGACCACCTGTGGGCGGCCGGCGCCTACATGACCGAGAGCCACCGGAGCCTGGCCGAGGACTTCGAGGTGTCCACCCCGGTCCTCGACGCCCTGGCCGAGCACCTGAGATCGATCGACGGGGTCTACGGGGCCCGGATGACCGGGGCCGGCTTCGGGGGCTCGGTGGTGGCCCTCAGCCGGATCGGCGCCATCGACGTCGGCGCCCTGCCGGCCCGGGCGTGGAAGGTCACTGCCTCCGACGGAGCCGCCCGGTAGAGCCCGGTCGGTCGCATGAGACATCCTTGGTCGACGTTCCGAGCGTTCCCCCGCGGTGAACCGGGACGATAGGCACTTGAACCGGACGATCCCCGCCAGAACCGCTACCTAGCTCCTCCAACGCCACCTCAGAGGAATCCCTGAGGATGCGGCCGGGGGGTGAGCCGCCGGGCGATGATCCGCTGGAGGATGACCGGCTTCCGGACGTCGCGGAACACCGGGATGCCGGCCTCACCGTAGAGAGTGACCTCGATCTCGCCGGTACCCAGCATTCGTCGGAACAGCGACTGCCGGGCGTCGACCGCCTCCACGTTCGACAGCCAGATCTCGGTGGTCCGCGAGGAGGCGACCCCGAAACGCTCGACGATCCGAAAGTTGGTGACCACCAAGCTGGTCATCCGCCAGCGGATGAACCGGAGAATCAGCCAGACGCAGGGGATGACGGCAGCGACCGTCTCCACCCGGTGCCAGCCCACCGAGGTATGGGGGAACCCCACTTCCAGGGCCACCGCCAAACCGACCACCGCCACCGCGGTCGTCAGGGGACCGATCAGGTACATCCAGTGCGGTTTGATGTCGACGAGGATTTCCTCGCCGACCACCATTCGGCGCAGTGGGGTGGGCAATCGATTCAGCCCAGCTTTCCGGCGATCGATCCCGCCGAACGCAGCACCGTGCCATCGGCGCCGGAGGTCGTGTAGGCATGGGTGGGTCGCTTCCGGGCCTCGTCCAGCAAGTCAGCGAGCAGGTCTCCGAACGGCAGCACCGGGTCGACCCACAGGTAGCGAGCCAGCGACCCGGGAATGGTGTTGATCTCGTTCACCATCAACTGGGTGCCGTCGGAGAGGAAGTCGATCCTGGCCACCCCCCGCTGGCCGGACAGGGTGGCCACCGCGACGGCGGCGTCCCGCAAGGTTGCCTCCAACGAGGAGGAGATCTCCGCCGGCAGCTCACGGGGGGCGCCGGCCATCCCCTCGCCGGCCACATACTTGTCCCGGTAGTCGAGGATGTCGGCGGCGGCCGAGGACCGGAGGGGGCGCTCGATGGCCGAGAGCTGCAATGCCGGCCAGCTCCGGACGGCCACCTGGAGATCGGTCAGGTCGGGTCGGAAGGGTTCGAGCACCGCCCCCGACCGAAGGTGGGGATTGGCCGAGAGGCGGGCCTGGGCGGTGGCGAAATCCTCGACCACGTCGATGCCGATGGACGATCCCCCGAACCGCGGCTTCACGATGTAGGGCCCGTCGAACGACGGTGGCGGGGCGTCGGCGGTCAGCAACAGGCGGGGCAAGGTGGGAAGGCCGGCCGAGGCCATCAGCGCCCCGAAGGCGAGTTTGTCCATGCCCACCGCGGCGCTGGCCACACTGGGGCCGGCATGGGCGATCTCGGCCAGATCCAATGCCGCCTGCAGGGTGCCGTCCTCCCCGGGGCCTCCGTGGCAGCAGACCACCGCGGCGTCGATGTCGATCTGGCGGCCCCGGCCGAGGCGGCCGCCGGGCTCGGAGAAGCCGCCGCCGGGGGCGGCCACCAGCTGGAGCTTGGTCGCCCCTCGAGGGACGCCGTCCACGAAAGCCTCCGCCTCGAGGCCCGGGTCGACCCCGAACCAGTCGCCGGTCTTCGACCAGTACAAGGCGGACACCGCCGGGATCCCGGCCAGAGCCAGACCCCGGGCCGCCTGCAGGCCGGTGAGCACGCTCACATCGTGCTCGGGGGAAGGTCCTCCAAAGATGACGGCGACATCGGGCACGGTGGGTTGCTTTCCTGGTCGAGGGGACGATGATCACGCCCGGGTGCCGGTGGCGGTGGCTCCTCAGGTGTTCAAGCGCCTAAGGGTAGTGGTCGGGCAGGTCGTTCTCGTACAGCACCGTGTCCCCGGGACCGAGGTGATCCCGCACCCAGGCCACCGCCTGGGGGCGATCCGCCACCCAGGTCACCGCCACCCCGGCGGCCGGGTTGGAAGCCGCTCCGGCCAGCAGCGCCCGGCGGTTGGTCCGGCCCACCACCACCAGGTTGGCGGCCACTCCGGCAATCTCGGCGCCGAAGGCGAAGTTCTCCTCAGGCTGGCGAGATCCGAGCTCGACCATCCCCGGGGTGACCACCGTGGCGGTACCCCCGTGGGGGGGCGCCGACCCGTTCGAGCGATCGGAGCCAGCCAGGCCGCGGAGAGCGACCAGAGCCGCCCGGGCGCCGGAAGGGTTGGAGTTGTAGGTGTCGTCGAGGATGGTGAAACCGGACGGGGAGCGCACCGCTTGCAGTCGGTGACCGACGGGAGGCAGGTCGGCGAGGGCGGCCACGATGGACGACGTCTCCACTCCCACCGATCTGGCGGCTCCGATGGCGCAGGCCAGGTTGGCCGGCTGCACCCCGGTGGGCACCTCGATCCCGGTCGCCACGGTCTCGCCCTCGACGGTGACCGTCACTCGTGACGAGTTTGTCTCGCGGATGACACTGACATCGGCCCCCCGGTCGGAAGCCGAACACCTGACCACGTGCTTCCCCTTCGCCTCCAACCGGTCGGCCAGCGCCGCCAAACGGGGATCGTCGACCTGGATGACCACATCCCGTGCCGGGACGGCGATCTCCGACTTCGCCTCGACGATCCGCTCCTCGGTGCCGAACCGCTCGAGATGAACCGGCCCGATGGCGGTGATCACCGCTACCGTCGGCGGGCACCACCGGCACATGTCGGCGATCTCGCCGGGTCCGTAGGTGCCCATCTCGGCAATGAAGACCCGGGTCCCGTCGGTCAGGTGCTCGTTGACGGCGCGGGCCAGTCCGGCCCGGTTGTTGAAGCTGGCCGGGGTGGCCACCACCGACAGGGTGGGGGCGACGAGGTGGGCCAGATGGTTCTTGGTGGAGGTCTTGCCGTAGGACCCGGTGATCCCGACCACGATCGGCGCCACCCGGGCGAGACGGCGTCCGGCGTCGACGATGAAATGCTCGGACAGCCGCCGCTCCACCGGGGCGGTGACCACACAGGCGGCGTCGACCAGGAGGGGGACGGCCAACGCCGCCACCACCGCCAGCACCGAGGCCAGGCCGGTGACCAACCCGATCACCACCACCACGATTTCGAGGATGGCCCAGACCCCGGCCAGGGTGCGCAGGCGGCGAGTCCAGGCCAATGGCGCGGTGCGACCCTTCCACGAGAGGCCCAGCGGTCCGGCCGCCACCACCGCGGCGGTGAGGACCCCGGCCAGCGGCTTCCAGAGGGAGATGACCCCGGCGGCCACCGCGGTGGCGGCCATGGCCCGGTTGACCGGGGTGATCGCCCACCACCGGGCGGCGAACCGGAGCCCGGATCCGGCCAGGTAGTGCTCGCGTTGGGCCACCCGGAGCCATCTCAGGCCGGCCGGTAGGCACGACACCGCGCACGCCACCACCGTGATCCAGGCGACGCCGTGATGGAAGTTGGCCACCGACACCGAGGCCACCATCGGGGTCGAACCCACGCCGGTCACCCGGCCTGCCCGACGGTGTCGCCCGCCGGGCCGAGGACCGCCTGCCGAAGGGCGGCCGGGGCCTCCGTCGGAGTCAGGTGCCCGACGCCCGGGAGGGTGACCAGCGTCGACGACCGGAGCCGGGCCCGGGCTCTTTCGGCCACCTCGAGGGGCACTTCGGCGTCCTCGGATCCCCAGACGAGGTCGACCCGGCAGTTGACCGCAGCCAGATCGTCGGCGCCCCGGGCGGCCCGTTCGCGGAGTTCCTTCACGAACACCCCTCGCATCACCCCTTGGGCGGCTCGGTAGTCGGGCGAGCCGTGCCGCTGACGGAGTGCCTCCATCCGGTCCTCGCCGATCATGCCACGACGATGGAGAAACCGCCCCACCCGGAACGAGAGTGCCGGAGTCGCCCGGGAGCCCTCCCGGACCAGCAGCGGCGCCCCGGTGAGCACCAGTCGCTCGATGCGGTCGGGAGCCAGGGCCGCCAGCCGCACCGCCACCCGTCCCCCGAACGAGTGACCGACGATGGTGACCCGGTCGGCCAACTGGTCGGCTCCCTCGAACAGGGGGAGCAGATGACGGGCGTACTCGTCAGCCCCCCACGGCTCCGGCGGTGGCGGGGTGGCGCCGAATCCGAACAGATCGAGACCGATGGCCGCACGGGTGGCTGCGAAGCCCGGATCCCCGAGCACCCCGTCGAAGTCAGCGTGGGTACGCTGCCAACCGTGGAGTGCGACAACGGTGGCGGTGCCCGAACCCCAGGTGGCACCGAAGATCCGACCGCCGGCGAACGACTTCAGCACGGGCACACCCTACCGATAGCCTCAGCCCCCGTGGAACCACTCAACCGGCGCGAACCGGCTTGACCAGCACCGACGACGCCGGGCAGGGTCGATTCGACGCCGTCCTGGCTGCCCTCACCGACCCGCAACGAGAGGCCGTCCACTCCCCGGCCTCCGCCATCTGCGTCCAGGCCGGAGCCGGCTCGGGCAAGACCCGGGTCCTCACCTTGCGGGTGGCCCGCCGCATCCGGGACGGGTCGGCCGAAGCCGACCACAGCGTGGTGGTGACCTTCACCCGCAAGGCGGCCCACCAGCTCCGCCAGCGGCTGGCCGGCTTCGGGGTGAGCGTGGCCATCCCCTCGACCACCGGCGCGGCCCCCGGGCTCTGCGTCCGGGCCGGTACCCTCCACCAGTTGGCCCTCACCCTCCTCCGGCGCCACGCCCTCGATGCCCGGGAATCTCCACCCAACGTGGCCGACCACCGGTTCCGGCTGGTCTCCGAGATCGTCGGCGAGCCGATGGCGGTGCCGGTGGTGGCGGCCGAGATCGGGTGGGCCAAGTCGCGCAGTCTCAACCCCGATTCCTACGGGGCGGCGGCTCTCGCCGCCGACCGGTCGCCGTCCACCCCGATCGACCGGGTCACCGACTACTTCCGGGCCTACCAGGACGCCCTGGCCCGACGGCGGGCCATCGACCTCGACGACCTGGTGGTGAAAGCGGCCGACCTCATCCTCGATGACCCCACCTTCGCGGAGGGCGTGCACTGGCGGTACCGGCACCTGTCGGTGGACGAGTTCCAGGACATCAACCCCGCCCAGTACCGCCTCATCGAGGCCCTGATGGGCGACCGCGCCGACCTCCTGGTGGTCGGCGACCCGAACCAGGCCATCTACGGCTGGAACGGGGCCGACTCCGGTCTCATCACCCGGCTGCCCACCCTGGTCGCCGACATGGAGGTGATCCGGCTGGAGGAGAACCACCGTTCGACCCCCCAGGTGGTGGCGGCCGCCTCGGCTGCCCTCGGGAGCGCGGTGCACGGCCTCCCCCGGGCCACCGGACCGGCCGGTCCGATGCCGGTGGTCACCGCCTACGACGATGAGACGGCGGAGGCCGAAGGGGTGGCGTCGCGGTTGCTGCAGGAGGTGGAGAGCGGCCGGGCCTGGTCGGAACAGGCAGTCCTGGCCCGCACCAACGATCAGCTGTCGGTGATCAGCGGGGCGCTGAAGCGGGCGGGGATCCCGTTCCGGATCGCCCCCGGGCCCGAGGCCCAGACGGCCACCCGCCCGGGCCGGGACGAGGCCGGAGAGAAGAATGCAGTGGAACTGGCCACCTTCCACCGGGCCAAGGGACTGGAGTGGGAGTCGGTGTGCGTGGTCGGCATCGAAGACGGCTTCGTCCCCATCGTCCACGCCACCACGCCCGAAGCCCTCGCCGAAGAGCGCCGGTTGCTCTATGTGGCCCTCACCCGGGCGTCGGTCCAGCTCCACTGCTCGTGGGCCCGGGCCCGTCGCACCACCGGTGGTCGGCGGATGGATCGCCAACCGTCGCCGTGGCTGGCGGCGGTGGCCCGGGTGGCGAGAGCCGGCACCGGTCGCATCACCCCCGTTGATGCCGGTCGCCGGATCGCCGAGCTACGGGCGGGTCTGGGTCGGTGAGCCCCGGCTACGACCGGAGGATCCAGAGCTCTTTCAGGAGCTCTTGGCTGGCGGGGTGGCGGTGGTGGACCAGGCAGAGGGCGCATACCGCACCCTGGCCGCCGAGATCCTCGACGACGGAAGCGGCGGGTACTGGACCCGCAGCGACCGGCTGGAAGGCGGCCCGA
>DATARI010000036.1:0-2264 GCA_036264255.1 Acidimicrobiales bacterium
CCGACGGACGGGTCCTGGGCGTCGTCTACGCCGGGAGTCGACAGTTGGCGCGATTTACCGCCGCCGACGCTGACGCGCTGGAGCTGATTGCCGACCGGCTGGCCGGCGCGATTCGGCGGGTGCAGCTGTTCGAAGCGGAGCGGGCCGCCCGCAGCGAGGCCGAACAACTCGCGGTTCGCCTGGGCCAGATGCAAGCCGTCACTTCGGCACTGGTCGGCACCTCCACCGTGGAGGACACCGCCACCGTGCTGGCCGAGTCGATGTCATCGAATCTTCCCGGGGGTGAGCGCCGTTGGGGGAGCGTATGGGTGGTACGGGAGGATGCCATCGAACTAGCCAGCGACCTCAGTCTTTCGCCGGCGGCGGCGGGAATCGGCCCGGTCCCGCTGGACAGTGAGCTTCCCCTGGCGGTGGCCGTGCGGGAGGGCAAGCCGATCTACGTAACCAATGCCGCGGAGGCAGTGTCCGAGTTCGCGCCGCTTGTCGATATTCCCGGCATCGCCACCAGCTTCGCGGTGCTCCCGATCCTGCTCGGCGACAAGTGCTTCGGGGCGCTGGTGGTGGCGTTCGAGACCGCCCATCAGTTCGACGCGGCGGAGCGCGCCTTCTTGGCGGCAGTCGTCGATCAAGCCGCCCAAGCCCTCGATCGGGCCGGGCTGTACGCACAGCTCGCCGACCTGGCCAACATGAGCTCATTCTTCGCCGAAGCCGCCAAGGTGCTGGCCGAAGCCTCCACCTTCGCCGACACGCTCGAGCGGTTGGCCACCCTGGCCCTCCCCGCCCTCGGAGACATCTGTCTCATCGACGTGGTGGGTGAAAGTGGCGAGCTGGAACGGAGGGTGGCCAGGCATCGGGATCCGGACCTCCAGCCGCTGGTCGATCGTCTCCGGACCCACTACCCACCCCGGCTCTCGGGTCGCCATCCGGCAGCTGAAGTCAGCCGCATCGGGTCGGTCCGCTGGTCGGCCCGGATGACCGACGAGTTCCTCCGATCCACAACCATCGACGACGCTCATTATCAGATCACCAAGGCATTGGACTTCCGCTCCTACCTGACCGTCCCGCTCAAGAGCGACGGACATGTGCTCGGCTCGGTGACCTTCGTCTCCTCGGGCCGATCGTTCGGGCCGAAGGACGCGTCGTTCGCCCAGCTGTTGGCCCAACAGGTTGCCGCCGTCGTCTACAACGCCCGGCAATCCGATTCGGCCCTCCAGACTTCCCGGATCCTCCAGAACAGCCTGCTTCCCCACCACCTTCCGGACATCCCGGGACTCCGAGTCGAGACCCGGTACCTGGCCGCCACCCGCGGCCTCGAGGTGGGCGGCGACTTCTACGACCTGGTCCTCCTGCCCAACCACCAGGTTGGATTCAGCATCGGCGATGTGGCCGGCCACGACCGGCACGCGGCGGCATTGATGGGTCAGCTCCGCAATGCCTCCCGGGCCCTCACCAGCCAGGTCGGGAGCCCGGCGGAGCTCATCTCGGCACTCCGGCAGAGCTGGGAACTCCTCGACATCGACCGCATCACCACCGCGCTGTACGCCCAACTCGACCACCGGAGTGGCGGGTTGGTGATGGCCTCGGCGGGGCACTACCCTCCCCTCCTCATCGGAGAGGGGAAGACGCAGTTTCTGCCGGTGGTCCCGACCACTCCCCTCGGTGCCCCCGCGGCTCCTGTTCAGGAGTGGTCGGGAACCCTCGGTCACGGTGAGGTCCTGTTGTTGTACACCGACGGCGCCATTGACGAGCGGTACGCCTGCAGCACCGCCAGCATGGAGAGGTTGGGCGAGGCCGCCTCCGACGGCGACTTGGACCCGAACTCGGTGTGCAAGCGGGTGGTCGAGTTCCTGGACGAGGAGCGGATCGACGACGTAGCCCTCTTGGCCGTCTCCCGAGATGACAGTAGGTAGATTCTCTCCCCGCCCGATCTCGAGGACGCGACATCGACTCCCGGCACTCGGGCAGCGGGAGTCGATGCGCGACGACGATCCACTACCCGGTTGGCTCGGCGGACAAACCCCGCGAATTCCCTGATGCCGATCCGCTTCGTCAAAGACCTCCGGATGGCCATCGCCTTCTCGCGGTGACCGGCAGATGCCGCTTCAGGCCCCACCGCCCCAGCACCGGCTGACCGGGTCTCCCCGACCAGCCGGCACCGACGAGATCAGAAGCGGGTGGCCATCCCGACGATCGGCTGGTTGAGGGGCTGGCCTCCGGCCGACCCGTAGAAGGGGGCATCCCCGAAGCTGAAGATGCCGCCATCG
>DATARI010000006.1:0-1585 GCA_036264255.1 Acidimicrobiales bacterium
CCAGTACCAAGAACAAGGTGGCGAAGGCCTGGAAATGGAAGTCGAACCAGTCGGATTGGTAGAAGTTCGGGTTCACCAGGAGGACGACCACGAACCCCAGGGCCACCGGCGCGTAGGGGATGCTCCGTCGGTGTCGCCCCAGGGCGTCCAGCACCCACCGGAAGGCGACGGCCTCCGAGGCCACCGCAGCCAGTTCCTGGAGCCACTTGAGGTCGACGGGGCTGGAGTGGATCCAGTACGTGAGGGACAGCGGCCACATGAGCAGCTCGAAGTGGTTGCGCCAGAACGGGAGCTGATCGACCGTGCTGTAGGGGCTCAGGTGGCCGTGGGCGATCAGGTACCAAGCTTGGCTGTACAGGGCGAAGTCGTTGGTCACGTCGCCCCGGCTGTACAGGCGGGCCCCGGCCACCAGCATGACGATGAGCTGGATGGCCAGGAGCCCATAGCCCACCCGGCGCACCCAGGTGAGACCCTCACCGTCGCCGGAGCCATGGCCGAGGTGGAGCAACGATTGCGGCGAATGGCGCACCGAGGCGCTTCCCTTTCGATCGGAACTGCGGTCTGACGCCTCGGTCACCGGGAGGCCTGGTGTCCCGAGACCCTAATCTCGCTCCGAAACCGAGTCCGGGAGCCCGGCTCCCAATTCTCACTTTCCCCACCAACCACGGTGGCCTACAGTCGCCCCAGCGGAGGGAGTGAGACACCCATGGATGACAGCGCGAGCGCCCGGTTTCTGACCGTCACTGAGGTGGCGGCCAATCTCCGGGTCTCCAACATGACCGTGTACCGACTGATCAACACCGGCGGCCTGCCCGCAGTCCGGATCGGCAAATCGTTCCGGATCCGAGAGGACGACCTCAACCGGTACCTGACCGGGCAGTACACCAAAGCCGGCTGATCCCGGCGCCGAGCAGCACCCCGGTACGTCCTGTGCCGGCCATCTTCTTCCTGTCCGACTACGGACTGGTCGACGAATTCGCCGGAGTGGTCCGTGCCGTGCTGCAGCGCGGGGCCCCCGGCGTACCGGTCATCGACCTCACCCATCAGGTCCCCAGCTTCGACGTGGCCGCCGCCGCCCGGGTCCTGGAGCGGGCCGCCCCCCATCTGGGTCCGGGAGTGGTGCTGGCCGTGGTCGATCCCGGCGTGGGCTCCGAGCGCCGGGGCCTGGCCCTGGAGGTCGGCACCGACGTGGGCCCGCGCTGGATGGTCGGTCCCGACAACGGCCTCCTCCTCCCGGCGGCCGATCTGCTGGGCGGAGCCCGCCGGGCGCTGGCCCTGGCCGGGGCGTCCACCTTCGACGGCCGCGACGTCTTCGCACCGGCCGCCGCCCATCTGGTCGGCGGGGGCGCGCCCGAGGACCTCGGGCCGCCCATCGAGGTCGACGGGCTGGTCGCCCTGCCCGCCGATCCTGTCCCGGTGGCGGTCGCCGACGGTGTCCTGACCACGTCGGTGACCTGGGTCGATGGCTACGGGAACGTGCAACTGGCCGGCGACCTTGGGGCCTGGGAACAGCTGGGGGTGGCGCCGGGGTCGACCATGCTGGTCGACCCCGATCCGGTTCCCTCCGATACCCGTCGGGGTCAGG
>DATARI010000045.1:0-11578 GCA_036264255.1 Acidimicrobiales bacterium
GTGGATGAGCTGGCGCTCCTCGGTCTCGATCACGTCGTCCTCCACCGCCACGTCGGCCATGGCCAGCAGCTCCCCCTCGGTGACGTCCGAGCCGTGGCCGAGCGCCCCCTCCCCGATCAGCAGGTTGGCGAGGCCGATGAGCGCCCCGGAGGCGATCCGGATCGGCCAGAAGGCCACCATCGCCGACACCAGGGGGGCACTGAACAGCGCCGCCCGCTCCGGGTGGTGGACGGCCCAGTTCTTCGGCACCGCCTCCCCCAGCACGAAGATGACCACGATCTCGAAGACGGTGGCCACCGCCACCCCCCAGGGGCCGAACCAGTCCTGGGCCAGGATCCCGACCAGGGTCGCCACCACCAGCTGGCAGATCAACACCAACAGGAGCACCGGGTTGAGGAAACCCTGCGGGTTGTCGGTCAATCGCTCGAGCACCTTGGCTCCGCGCCGGCCCTCGTCGACCAGCGCAGCCGCCTTGGCCCGGCTCATCCGGACCAGGCTGGTCTCGGCCAGGGCCAGCACCGCGGAAGCCGCCAGCAGGACGACCACCACCGCCAACACCACCCCGTCGATGGGCCGGAAGCTCTGGGTGGCCAGCAACGAGAGCCCGCTCACGACGCCACCCGGTAATAGAGCGCCAGCAGCTGCTGCTCGCGTTGCTCCATCCGTTCGGCCTCGGCATCCACTTCGTGGTCCATCCCCAGCAGGTGGAGAATCCCGTGCACCACCAGCAGCGCCAGTTCGTCCTCGAAGCTGACACCATGCTCGACGGCGTTGCGGGCGGCCACCGCCGGGCAGATCACCACATCCCCGAGCAGCAGGAACCGGTCGGTATCCGACTCGGCCGACCCGGGACCAGTGCCCCCCTGGTCGGGGGACCGGCCGCTCCGTTCGACTTCGTCCTCGATCGGGAACGACAGCACGTCGGTCGGACCCGGCTTGCCGAGGAACCGCTCGTTGAGGGCGGCGATGGACGGCTCGTCCACGAACAGCAGGGACACTTCGGTGTCGCTGGTGATCCCCTCCGCCATCAGCGCCTGTCGGGCCAACTCCGACCAGCGGTCGACGGCGACCGGATGGTCGGCCTGCTCGTCGGCCGCATAGATGTCAACGCTCATGGAGATCCAGCGGTCGCACCCGTTTCCGGGGCCGGCGACCCCGACCCGCGCTCGTAGGCGGCAACGATGTCGGCCACGATCCGGTGGCGGACGACATCCCGCTGAGTCAGATGCACGAAGTCCAGGTCTTTGATCCCGGTCAGCACCGGTTCCAGCCCGACCAGCCCCGACCGGCCGCCGGGGACGTCGATCTGGGTGATGTCGCCGGTGATCACCGCCTTGGAGCCGAAGCCGATGCGGGTGAGGAACATCTTCATCTGCTCCGGCGAGGTGTTCTGGGCCTCGTCGAGGATGATGAAGCTCGAGTTCAGGGTGCGGCCCCGCATGAAGGCGAGGGGGGCGACCTCGACGGTGCCCCGGTCGAACAGCCGCTGGGCGCCTTCCGGCTCCAGGAGATCGTGGAGGGCGTCGTAGAGGGGACGCAGGTAGGGATCCACCTTGGCCATCAGGTCGCCGGGCAGGAATCCCAGCCGCTCGCCGGCCTCCACCGCCGGACGGGTGAGAATGATCCGGCTCACCTGGTGGGCCTGGAGGGCCTGCACCGCCAGAGCGACGGCCAGGTAGGACTTGCCGGTCCCTGCCGGCCCGATCCCGAAGGTCACGACGTTGGAGGCGATGGCGTCGGCGTATGCCTTCTGGCCGGCGGTCTTGGGCCGGACCGCCCGCCCCCGCGACGACCGGAGCAGCTCCGCGGTCAGGACCTCGGAGGGTCGGACGTCATCGTGCATCATGTCGATTGTTCGTTTCACTTGGGCGGAGTCGAGGTTCTGTCCGGCTTCCAGCACGATGATCATCTCCTCGAACAGGCGGCCGATGCGCTCGGCATCCTCGCCGCCGATAGAGATCTCATTGCCTCGAACCGAGATGTGGGCGTCCGGGTTCTCGTGTTCGATCAGGCGCAGTAGTTCATCCTGCTGACCCAGGAGACCCGTCATCAGATGGTTGCCGGGGACGAGGATTTTTACCGGGGAGGATTCCACGTGCACTCTGGGCTTGACCCTACCAGTGGACGGCGGGTGAACGGTCCGTCTCGGGCTCAGCCGGGGGGCCAGTCGAAGGTGCGGCCACCGAGCAGGTGGAGGTGGAGGTGGGGCACCGAGTTGAGGGCGTCGGGACCCACGTTGAAGACGAGCCGGTAGCCCCGGTCCTCCCCGTCGATGCCCTCCGCCGCCGCGATCTCCTGGGCGGCCAGGAACAGGGCGGTCACATCCTCCGCATCGGAGGCGGTGATGGTGCCGGCATTGACGATGTGCCGCCGGGGGACGACCAGGACGTGCACCGGGGCCTGAGGGTTGATGTCCCGGAACGCCACGGTGCGCTCATCGGTGCGGACGATGTCGGCGGGGACGTCGCCCGCCACGATCCCGCAGAAGAGACAGTCGGCCACCGGAGTCAACCGGAGGACGCGGCGGAGCCGCGCTCCTCGCGGTCGGATGCCACCCGCTCTCGGGGGTTGCCTTTCAATTCGGGATACAGGTGCTCGAGGCTTCCGGGAGGAATCCGGCTGTCGTCGATGAACCGGACCACGTCGGCCTCCTGCAGGCGAATTACCCGGCCGAATTTGTAGGCGACCAGGTCGCCCTCGTCGATGAAGCGGTACAGGCTCCTCAGCGTAATTCCAAGGCGCTCAGCTGCTTCTTTGGTACTCAACCACGTAATCGCATCTGTCATGGTCTCACTGTTATACCCGGGCAAGGTGAAGTTGGAACGTCGCGTCGGTCCTGCTCAGGCGGCGACAAGCAGCCCTAACCCATCCAACCGCTGCCCCATCACATCCGGGGTGACACCGAACAGGCAGGCGATCGCCCGCAGGTCTTCGGCCCGGATGGTGATCATCCGACCGTTGAAATCTTGACGGTGCACCTGGATCATCGACAGGAACCGTCGGAGAAGATCGCGCTCCGGACCGCTGACCGAATGCAGTTTGGTCAAGTCGATGGTCACCTTCCCGTTGGTGGCCGCCGCCGCCGGGGCCCGGCGGGCACTCAGGGGGGCCGCTTCTACCGAGTCCCCGCTCGCCCCCCAGCGGGTGGAGCTGTCGCCATCGGGCGGGAGGAGCTGGTCGACCGGGACGTCGTAGAGCTTGGCCAGGCGTTGCAACCGGGGGACCGAAATCGCCCGTTCGCCCCGCTCGTAAGCGCCCAGCACCGAGGCCTTGAACTCCTGTTCGGAGGTGGCCTCCACCGCCTGGAGCGAGAGGTGCATCTGCTTGCGCATGGCTCGCAGCCTGGCCCCCACCGCCCGGGCATAGGCGATCCGGGCCGACTCTTCCTGTTCATCGTCATCGACCACGTCGACACGCTTTTCCACCACTGACAAACCCATCTCTGTCGACCTCATCTCGATGACCCGGACGGGTGCCGGACCTTCCCCGTTCCGAGGCTGCCGAGTCAGTTTTGCCCACGGAGCGTGGTTGTGCAAGGGGCAATCAACACTGACCGTAGGCCGCACAGCAGGGTCCCGGCGACGATCGCGGCGGTCTCCGCCCGCAACACCGTCGGTCCCAAGCCGACGGTGGGGAGGTCTCCGGCCAGTTCATCCCCGTCCCAACCCCCCTCCGGCCCGATGGCGATGACCGGATGATCGAGAGAGGGCGACCCCCCTCCGGGGTGGGCCAGCGAGGGCCGGCTTCCGGCCAACCCGGCCAACTCCCCGAGCGACGACACCGGCCCGATCTCCGGCAGGCGGGTCCGCCGGCATTGGGACGCCGCTTCCCGGGCTACCCGGATGAGCCGGTCGACCGAACGGGCCGCCCGGTCGCCGTCCCAGCGCACCACCGATCGGCGGGTGGTGATGGGCACGATCCGGTCGACGCCCAGTTCGGTGAGCTTCTGCACCACCCACTCGGGGCGGTCCCCCTTTACCGGGGCGAAGGCCACGGTGAGGGAAGGCTCGACCTCGGGGGTCACCGTCGCCTCCCCGTCGACGGCCAGGATGGCGGCAGGGTCGCGGTGACGGGGGTCCCCCCGCCCGGATCCCGAGGTCACCCGGCACGGTGCCCAGGAGCCCCTCCCGTCGGAGGCCACCACCAGTTCGCCGGGACGCAAGCGGAGCACGTCGAGGAGATGATGAGCACTCTCGGCGTCGAGCACCGGGGAGGCGGGATCGGCCACGAACACCATGGCGGCGGCGGCCACCAGCACCGGGTCCGGAGCCGAGCCCGACGGCCCGACCGGACCGCCGGATCGATGGTCGGGCATGGTCAGCTGAGGGCGGACCGGAGCTTGGAGAAGATCCCCTCTCCCTGAGCCGGGACGCCAACCGCCTCGTCCCGGGCGGCGGCCAGGCCGGCAAGCAGCTCCCGCTGGTTGTCGTCGAGCTCGGTCGGGGTCTCCACCACCACGTGCACGAAGAGGTCGCCCCGACCCCGGCCCCGGAGCTTCGGAATCCCGAATCCCTTCAGCTGGACGACGGCGCCGGTCTGGGTCCCGGGGGCGATGGTGATGTTCTGCTGGTCATCCAGCGTGTCGAATCCGATCACCGTCCCGAGGGCCGCCTGGGTCATGGCCACCTGCACCGAGGCGTGGACGTCGACCCCGGAGCGTTCGAACACCGGATCGGGTTCCACCGACAGATGGACGAACAGCGAGCCGTTGGGTCCGCCCCGGAATCCGGCCGGACCGTGGCCGGTGAGCCGAAGCGTGGTCCCGTCGTCGACCCCGGGCGGGATGTCCACCTCCAGGGTCCGCTCCTCTTCGCGGCGACCGTCGCCCCCGCAGTCCTCACAGGGGTTGGCGATGGCCTGGCCGGTCCCTTGGCAACGGACGCAGGGCACCGCGGTAACCACCTGGCCGAGGATCGACTGGCGCACCCGCCGGAGCTCGCCGGCGCCGTCGCAGTCCGGACAGCGGATGGGTGAGGTCCCGGGGCGGGCACCGGTGCCCTCGCAGGTGTCGCAGTGGACCGGGGCCTTCACCTTCACCTCGCGGTGGATGCCGAAGACGGCTTCCCGGAAGGCCAGCCGGATCACCAGCTCGGCATCGGGTCCGGG
Source organism: Acidimicrobiales bacterium (assembly GCA_036264255.1). Taxonomy (GTDB): domain Bacteria; phylum Actinomycetota; class Acidimicrobiia; order Acidimicrobiales; family RAAP-2; genus DASZIT01. Next base: position 5,107 of record DATARI010000045.1, read on the forward strand.
CATCGGGCCGGAGCGGCGACCCCGGCCACCGGTGGTGGCCCCGCCCATCCCGTTGAAGAAGGCGTCGAAGAGATCGCCGAGGCCTCCGCCGAACGGGTCACCCTGTCCCCCACTGAAGCCACCGCCACCGGCCGCCGGCCCGAAGACCCCGGCGGCGCCGTAACGGTCGTACTGGGCGCGACGCTCGGGATCCCGCAGGACCTCGTAGGCCAGGCTGACTTCCTTGAAGCGTTCGTCGGTCCCGTTGTCGCCGTGGTTGGCATCGGGATGGTGCTCCCTCGCCTTTTGCCGGTAGGCGCGTTTCAACTCCTCGTCGGTGGCGTTGCGATCGACCCCGAGGATCTCGTAGAGATCGGCGTCGGTCATCGTCGGCTCTCGCTCAGCGTCTCACCCAGGCGATTGCCCACCACCCTGGCCGCCGCCAGGGCCTGGGGGTAATTCATCCGGGTGGGGCCGAGCAGCCCGACGGTGCCGGTCACTTCTCCGTCCACCCACACCGGCATCACCACCACCGCGCACGACGCCAGGGGCTCCACCCCGTGCTCGGCTCCGATCGCCACCGACAGGCCGCGGTCGAGGACGTCGCGGAGCAGGGTGACCACCACCAGCTGCTGCTCGAGGATGGTCAACACCGACCGCACGGTGTCCACCGCGTCGAACGCCGCCGCCATCCGGGACGACCCGCCGACGAACAGCTGGTCGCCCGCCTCGGCCGAACCGAGGTGGCGGAGACCCTCGACGCCGGCGGCGACCACCGCATCAGTGAGCGGATCACCGCTGTTCGGAGGGGTGGGGTCGATCTGGGATAGGGCGTGGCCGAGGGCGTGGGCGGCCAGGTGGCGGCCCGCGTCGGACAGGCGATCCTCGTCGACCTCCTCGGCCAGGTCGATCGATTGCTTCTGGACGGCACCGTCGGCCAGCACCACCACCAGCAAGGCGAGCCGCGGCCCGAGTCCCACCAGTTGCACCGAGCGCACCGTGGAGGTCTCGTGGGAGGGGCCCACCACCATGGCGGTGCAGTCGGTCAGGTCGGCCAACAACCCGGAGGTCTTCTCCAGCATCGACTCGATCTCCCCGTGGGCATGATCGAAGAACTGACGGACCTGCTGTCGCCCCACTGGGTCGAGGGCGCCGGGGCCCACCAGGTGATCGACGAAGAAGCGGTAGCCCTTGTCGGTGGGAATCCGGCCCGCACTGGTGTGGGGCTGGGCCAGGTACCCGTCCCGCTCCAGTGCCGCCATGTCCGCCCGGATGGTGGCCGAGGACACACTGACGCCGGGGGCATCCATCAGGTGCTGGGAGCCCACCGGCTGCGCCGATCCGATGTACTCGGTGACCACTGCGTTGAGGATCGCCGACTTCCGGACGTCGAGGGCCAAGGGGTCGGCACCGGCTCCCTCGTGTCGGCTGTCGTCAGTGGTGGTCATGGTGGTGGTTGTGCCTCGTGCGAAGCCGCTTCCGGCGGTCAGGTGCCACCGGCATCGGGCTGTCAACTGATTGGCACTCCATTGTAGTGAGTGCTGACCGGAGTGGGGCGAGCACTGTGAGTGCCGGGCGCCCACCGGAGGGACCCACCGGCCGAGGGCGGCGGAGAAGGCCAGGTCAGACTGCGGCGACGAACAGCTGCTGGGTCATCGCCGGGCCGAGGGCGATGGTGGCGTCCCCCACCACCAGGGTCAAGGTGCCATCGGGGGCCTTGGCCTGGATGACGGCGGTGGTCCCCGGGGTCAAGCCGTGTTCCCCCAGGTAGGAGAGCGAGGCGGCATCGTGCTCGACGCTCTCGGTGATCCGCTCCAGCCGCACCTTGTCGCCAGGCCGGGAATCGGCCAACCGGTGCTGAGCGGGCCCGGTCGGCTCCACCCCGGGGATCGGATTGCCGTGCGGGCAGGTGGTGGGGTTGCCGAGCAGCACGACCAGGCGTTCCTCCACCTCATCGGAGATCACGTGCTCCCAGCGTCCGGCTTCGAGATGGGCCTTTTCCCAGTCCAGCCCGATGATGTCCACCAACAGCCGCTCGGCCAACCGGTGCTTGCGCACCACCCCTTCGGCCAGGGCCGCCCCTTTGTCGGTCATCGAGATCTGCCGGGAACTGCGCACGATCAGGTCGTCCGCCTCCAGGCGGTCGAGCATTTCCGACACCGAGGGGGCGGCCTTGTCGAGCCGCTCGGCGAGGCGCGCCTGGATGACCGGGATGCCCTCCTCTTCCAAGGAGAAGATCGCTTCGAGGTACTCCTCGACCGGCGGATGAAATCGGTCGAGCATGGGATTGATCCTACGGCACCTCGGATGTCGGCGGTTCGGCTCCCATCCGTCGCCTGGGTCCCGGGCGTCGCCACCCTGCAGTCGGAGATCGAGCCGGCGGCAGTACCGTGGTGATGGTGGGCGACAGCACCGGGGACGAAGAGGTGGCAATCGGGGACGACGCCAAGACTCCCGACGGGGCCGGGGCCGGTCCATCCGAAGGGGAAGAGCGGGACGCCGAGGGTGCCCCCACCCGATTCGAGAAGGTGCGGAGGTCGAGCGCCGGGGTGATCATGACCGGTATCGCCCTCGGCCTCCAGGATGCCTTTGAGCTCCCCAGGAAGGAGCCGGCCTTCGTCATCAAGGCGGCCGGGGAACCGGACGGGGAGCCGGGTCCGATCGACCTCCAGTTCGACCCCGACGATCCGGCCAACACCGTGGCCGTGATCCGCCCGTGGCTGGCCGACGGGCAGAAGAAGGACCCGCCGCCGACCTGACCGGCCGGTCAGTCGTCGAGCTTGAGGGCGGAGACGAACGCCTCCTGAGGGACCTCGACCCGGCCGATGTTCTTCATCTTCTTCTTCCCTTCCTTCTGCTTCTCGAGCAGCTTCCGCTTCCGGGTGATGTCGCCGCCGTAGCACTTGGCCAAGACGTCCTTGCGGCGCGCCTTGACCGTCTCCCGGGCTAGGACCCGGCCACCGATGGCTGCCTGGATGGGAACATCGAACATCTGGCGCGGGATCAGCTCCCGCAGCTTCTCGGTCATCCGCCGCCCGTAGAAGTCGGCCTGGGACCGGTGGACGATGGTCGAGAAGGCGTCCACCGGAGTGTGGTTGATCAGCAGGTCGACCTTGACCAGATCGGCGGTGGCATAGCCGTGCGGCTCGTAGTCGAGGCTGGCGTACCCCTTGGTCCGGCTCTTCAGCTGGTCGAAGAAGTTCACCACCACCTCGGCCAGCGGGATGGTGTAGACGAACTCCACCCGTTCGGGCGACAGGAACTCCATGCGGGTCATCTCCGCCCGCTTCCCCTGGCACAGCTCCATGATCGTCCCGGTGTACTCGGCCGGGGTGAGGATGGTGGCTCGCAGCAGCGGTTCGTCGACATGGTCGAGGTGGGTCGGGTCGGGCAACTCGCTCGGATTGTCCACCTCCACCTCGGTACCGTCGGCCAGGTAGGCCTTGTAAGCCACCGACGGGGCGGTGGCGATGAGGGACAGGTTGAACTCGCGCTCGAGCCGCTCGCGGACGATCTCCATGTGCAGGAGTCCGAGAAACCCGCAGCGGAACCCGAAGCCGAGGGCTCGGGACGACTCCGGCTCGTAGGTGAAGCTGGCGTCGTTGAGCCGGAGCTTCTCCAGCGCGTCCCGCAGGTCCGGGAGCTCGTCCCCGTCGATGGGGAACAGCCCGCAGAACACCATCGGATTGGGGTCCCGGTAGCCGGCCAGCGGCTGGGTGGCCGCATGGGCCGCGGTGGTGACCGTCTCCCCCGACCGGGCGCCGCCGACATTCTTGATCCCGGCGATGAGATAGCCGACCTCGCCGGGGCCGAGCTCGTCGACCGGCACGGTGACCGGCGTCCTCACCCCGATCTCCTCGATCTCATGGTTGGAGGCGGCGTTGATGAACCGGAGCTTGGCCTCGGAGTGGAGGGTGCCCTCCATGACCCGGATGGAACTGACCACCCCCCGGTACTGGTCGTAGGAGGAGTCGAAGATGAGGGCCTGGAGCGGGGCATCCGGGTCCCCACCGGGGGCCGGGATGCGCTGGACGATGGCGTCGAGGAGTGCGGGGACCCCATCGCCGGTCTTGGCCGAAATGTGGAGGATGGTCGACGCGTCGATGCCCAGGACGTTCTCGATCTCCGCCGCGCACCGCTCGGGGTCGGCGGCCGGGAGGTCGATCTTGTTCAGCACCGCCACGATCTCGAGGTCGTGCTCGAGGGCCTGGTAGGAGTTGGCCAGGGTCTGGGCCTGGATCCCCTGGGAGGCGTCGACCAGCAGTACCGCCCCTTCGCAGGCCGCCAACGATCGGCTGACCTCGTAGCCGAAATCTACGTGACCAGGGGTATCGATGAGGTGGAGGGTGTGGTCCTTCCACTGGACCCGCACGTTCTGGGCCTTGATGGTGATGCCACGCTCTCGCTCGATGTCCATCGAGTCGAGGTACTGCTCCCGCATCAGGCGGGGGTCGACGGCCCCGGTCAGCTCCAGGATCCGGTCAGACAGCGTGGACTTACCGTGGTCGACGTGGCTGATAATGGAGAAGTTTCGGATGCGGTCGACGGGAAGCACGGGCTAGTCAGCGTACCGTCGGCGGCGGGGATGGCTCTCACCGGCGGCCGGCTGCTACCCTTGTCTGTCTCCCCCGGACATCCGTCGGGTGCCCAGGAGCCGATCTTCAGCCATTTGGCGGTGCGTTTGGGTGCCGCCGGGCCGATACTCCGAGGACGATAAGGACCACTAGTGGCAAACATCCGCAGTCAGATCAAGCGCAACCGTCAGACGGTCAAGCGCCAGGCTCGCAACAAGTCTGTGCGCTCCGAGCTGCGCACCCGCACCAAGACCGCCATCGCCGCGGTCGACGAGGGCGCGGAGAACGCCGAGGAGGCCCTCCGTCTGGCCATCAAGCGGATCGACAAGGCCGCGGCCAAGGGTGTCATCCACAAGAACCAGGCGGCCAACCGCAAGTCTCGGCTGATGCGACGGGCGGCCGCCCAGGAAACCACCGACGCCTGACCGTCAGGGGCCGCGGGCCCCGGGACCGAGCCATCGCTGAGCGGCCGTGGCTAGGACGTCGGTACTGCGGCCACGATGGGGTGGCTGAGGCGGAGGTTCCCCAGGCTCCCGAAGAAGGGGGCGTCCCCGAAGGTGAAGATCCCGCCGTCGGACCCGACCAGCCAGTAGCCCTTTCCATCCCGGGTGGGCATCAGCGAAACGATATTGCTGACCGACACCCCGTAACCCGGCAGGCTCCCGTAGAACCCGGCGTCGCCGAAGGCAAAGACACCGCCGTTCTGCTCGACCACCCAGTACCCGTTTCCGTCGGAGGTGGAGGCGATGCCGACCACCGGGCTCGGGGCCGGTGGCACCCTTCCGTAGAATCGGGCGTCGCCGAAGGCGAAGATCCCGCCGTCGGATCCGGCCACCCAGTAGCCCTTGGTGTCGTTGTTGGCGGCGATGCCGATGACGTTGGAGACGTGAATGCCGAAGCTGGGCAATGACCCCTCGAACTGGGCGTTCCCGACGGTGAAGACGCCGCCATCGGCGCCGGCGATGAGGAACCCGCCGGCGAACTGGGTGAAGACGATGCCGACGACGTCATGGGCGCCGATCCCGTTCAGGGCCAGGTTGTAGTGGGACGGCTCACTCCCGAAACTGAACACACCGCCGTCGTACCCCAGCAGGGCGTACCCCTTGAAGTCGACCGAGGGGATCACCGCGGTGATGTTGTTCACCTTGACCCCGAGGGCCGGCAGGGACCCTTCGTACTGGGCGCTCCCAAAGCTGAACACGCCGCCGTCGGAAGCAACCAGGTTGTACCCGGTTGCCGGGCCGAAGACATTCCCCGACGCTCCGGCCGGTGGCTCGGCACCGATGACAGTGAGCATGGCCGCCGCCAGCGCCGCTACGGACAGCGCGATGCCAACTCGTCGGGCAGGTGCTGATCGAAACAAGCGCATAGAGTCCCCCGGGTTGCCGATCCGGCCAAGGTGGCCATCCTGGGAACGTCGGAGCCGCCGATTCCTTGCGCTATCCGGCGAAGGCAGGCACGCTGACCAGCAGTTCTCTTGCCGCCACCCCGGCCCGACCCCGCTACTGGGTGGCGCTCAGCGTCTCCTCGTTCACCGCCCCGACCCCGAAGACCGCGCCTTGCGGATCGGCCACGACCGCCCCCCGCCCGAAGTCCATCTCCGCCGGCGGCATCAGGATGGTCCCGCCGAGATCGGCGGCGGTGGCGGCGGACTTGTCGCAGTCGTCGACGGCGAACCAGATCGACCAGGCCGGGAATTCCCCCTCGCCGGCCGGGTGGGCACCGCACACCATCGCCCCGTCGACGCTGAAGGCCACTCCCCCGCCTTCCGTTGACGCCCCCCAGCCGAATACCGAGGTGTAGAAGTCGCGGGCCTTGTCGAGATCGGTGGTGGCCAGCTCGTTCCAGGTGAAGGTGCCGTTCTGGTTGACCAGGGTGGCGCCGATGTGGGCGCCGGGCTGCCAGACGGAGATGAAGGA
>DATARI010000009.1:0-9740 GCA_036264255.1 Acidimicrobiales bacterium
TGGGCGGCGTCGCGGAGCTGGTCGGGCGGATCGACGATCTGGCTGATCATGCCCAGCTGGTAGGCCCGCTGGGCGTCGATGCGCTCATAGCGACCGACCAGGGCCATCCGCATCACCGCTTCCACCGGCATCTTCCGGATCAGGCCGATCGCCTCGTAGGCGGTGACCTGTCCGATGGAGACGTGGGGATCGAGGAAGCTGGCGGTGGAAGCCGCCATCACGATGTCGGCGTCGGCGATGAAGTGCAGCCCACCTCCGGCACACACCCCGTTGACGGCGGCGATGACCGGCTTTCCGACCTGGTTGTGCCAGGCGGTCAGCCGAAGCTCGGCCCGCTTGGTCCGGCGCGACTGCTCCCGCAGCGCCTCGGGGTTCTTGGCCAGCTCCACCACGTCGAGCCCGGTCTGGAAGGCGCGGCCCTCTCCGGTGTTGACGATGACCCGCACGGCGGGATCGGCGTCCAGCTCCCGCCAGGCCACCTCGAGCTCGTCGATCATGGCGGCGTTCATGGCATTTCCGGAGGCGGGTCGATTGAAGATCAGCCAGCCGACCGGTCCGTGCCGCTCCACCAAGAGCGCAGGTCCCGTGTCCGGTCCGGCCTCGGCGTTGGTACTCATGGTCCCCCCTCGACTCCGGCAAACCCCGACCCGCCCGACCCGCCGTTGTTGGACCGATGACGGTACCCGGCCCGGCGAGCCCGCCGCCAGCCAGGGCAGTGGGGCCGGCCCGGCCAACACCCTCTCACGAGGGGAGGGGACGGGCGCCGGCCCTCGGCTGGTCAGATTGTATATGGTATGAACTTCACGTCCCGAGTGACTATAGTCCTGGCTTCCGACCGGGGGATCCCCAGGAGTCGGTGCGTGTCGTCGGCCGGCAACCGGCCGAGCCGATCGGGGGGAGTGCGATGACGCAAACGGACCACACCGCTGCCGCCGACCGACCGACGGTGGGTGCCAGCGTGCTGAAGGTAGAAGAGATCGGGGTGTCGTTCGCGGGGGTCGTCGCCCTCCGCGATGTCTCGCTAGAGGTGGCCCGCGGCGAGGTGCTCGGCCTGATCGGTCCGAACGGCGCGGGGAAGACCACGTTGTTCGATGTGGTCTCGGGCCTCCGTGAGCCCAAGCGCGGCACCATCATCTTTGACGGGAACGACGTGACCGGTCGGTCGGCGGTCTGGCGATCGAGGGCGGGGATGCGGCGGACCTTCCAGCGCCAGCAGGTCTTCGGCCGCCTGACGGTGGAGGAGAACCTCCTCTGCGCCCTCGAGTGGCGCGGCGGAGGCGGTGGCATCCTCGCCGACCTGGTGGCGCTGCCGCCCCGGCGCCGCATCGAGCGACGTCGCCGGGCCGAACTCGATCAACATGTCGAACGCTGCGGCCTGGGTCCGGTCCGTCACGCGGTGGCCGGATCCCTCCCCATCGGCACGGCCAGAATGGTCGAGCTGGGACGGGCCCTGGCCGAGTCGCCCTCGCTGCTCCTGCTCGACGAGCCCACCTCCGGGCTCGGCGACGCCGAAGTCGAGTGCCTGAGCACGGTCATCAACCAGTTGCGCGCCGATGGCTCCTGCGGCGTCCTGCTGGTCGAGCACGACATCTCCTTTGTCATGTCCCACTGTGACCGCATCGTCGTCCTCCAGCGTGGCGAGGTACTCGCCGAAGGAATCCCGGATGCGATCCAGGCCAACCCGGAGGTTCGAGATGCGTACCTCGGGTGATCGATCCAACCTCCACCGCGGCGAACCGGTGACCGTCTCGTGAGCAAGTTCCTCAGCCTGTTGGTGACCGGTGTCGTCACCGGAGCCATCTACTCGATGCTGGCCGCCGGCCTCACCCTCACCTACTCGACGACCGGGATCTTCAACCTCGGCTACGGGGCGGTGGCCTTCACCTCCGCCTTCATCTTCTACGAGCTCCAAACCGGCCTCCATTGGCCGGTGGTGTGGGCGGCGGTCGTCGTCATCTTGGTCTTCGCGCCGTTGCTCGGCTTGTTGCTCGACCGGTTCGTGTTCCGAAAGCTGTCCCAGGCCAGCGAGGGCTCCAAGATCATGGCCACGGTGGGGGTGCTGATCGCGGTGCCGGCACTGGCCCAGTGGGTGGTGGCCCTCCTCATCGGGGTCGGGCACGCCAACATCCCGGACGGCTCGCTGATATCACTGGCCCCCGGGCTTGGTCCCCAGCCACCTCACCATTGGCAGTTCGGCTCGGTGCTCAACCTCGATTCCGACCAGTTGATCGTGGCCATCGTGGCCGCGGTGATGGCCATCGGGTTGTGGTATCTGCTCCGACACACCGCCCTCGGGCTCCGGATGCGGGCGCTGGTCGACCGACCGGACCTGGCTGCCGCCCGGGGAGTGGACGGCGGGAGGACCTCGGCGGTCGCCTGGGTGCTGGGCACGGTAATGGCGGGGCTGGCCGGGGTGGCCGGCGCCCCCATCTTCAATTCCCTGTCGTCGGCCACCTACCTCTACGTGCTGTTGGTGGCGACCGCCGCCGCGGTATTGGGTGGCCTCCGGTCGGTGCCCCTGGCGGCCCTGGGTGGGCTGTTCATCGGCGCGGTCCAGAGTCTGGTGGCCGGGTACGCCACATTCGCCCAGTCCATCTCCGGATTCAGCGACGCGGTGCCGTTCGTCCTGTTGCTGATCGGGCTCATCGTCTGGGGCCGGGAGCGAGCCCGTCGGGCCGGCCAGGTCGCCGATGACGTGCCCCCTCCCGACTACCTGGCCCTCCGGCCGCGGTGGCGGCGGATCGCCCCCTGGATCTTCTGGTTCACCGCGTTGGTGGTCTACATCTATTTCGGGGCCGACAGCTACTGGCTGGGACTGGCCACCAAGGGACTGGCCCTGTCGTTGGTCTTCCTCTCCTTCACCATCGTCACCGGCACCGGAGGGAGCGTCAGCCTGGCCCAGGCCGCCTTCGTCACCGCCTCGGGGTTGATGGCCGGGGTGCTCATCAGCCAGTACCACCAGCCCTACTTGGTCGGCCTGCTCGGCGGCGTCGCCTTCGCGGTGCTGCTCGGGGTGATCGTGGCCGTCCCCGCCCTCCGGCTCGGGGGCCTGGCCCTCGCCCTCGCCACCCTGGCGCTCGGTTTCGTCGGCGACAACGTGCTCTTCCAATGGGCCCGGCTGGCCGGGCCCTCCCAGCAGGGGTGGGTCATCCCGAGACCCTCCTGGGGGCCGATCCACTTCTCCAGCAACAAGTCGTTGGCGGTGTTGTTGGTGGTGACCGTGATCCTGGTGACCGTGTTGATCCGCAACCTCCAGCGGTCGTCGTCCGGCCGGATGATGAGCGCGGTCCGGACCTCCCAGTCGGCCGCCGAGACGTCGGGGATCTCCGGCACCACCGTGAAGATCACCCTGTTCGCGGTGTCGGCCGGACTGGCCGGCCTGGGTGGGGTCCTGGTGGTGACCGTCGACCAGCACGTGACCGCCTCCACCTACACGACGCCGGTCGGATTGGTATGGCTGGCCACCGTCGTCCTGTTCGGGATCCGTCGCCCGAGCGGCGCCATCGCCGCGGCGATGACCAGCGTGCTGCTGGCCGGGGTGTTGTCATCAGGCTTCCACTTCTCGTTCGTGTCGTGGTCGGGGACCACCTCGGTGTTCTTCCCGGCCGTCCTGTTCGGTCTCGGGGCGGTGACGATGGCCCAGAACCCCGACGGGATCCTGTCCCTCACCGAGGAGCAGTCCTTCCGCCGGCGACAACGGCGCCTGGCCAAGCAGCAGGCGGCGGCCACGGGGGGAGGCACCGCCCGGATCCGGCTCGATGGGCGCACTCCGGCCCCGACGGTGACCGGTGGGTCGCGACCCCCGCGGGGTATCCCGACCTTGGCCCCGGCCCGAGGGGAGGTCGCCCTCCGGGTCGAGGCGTTGAGCGCCGGTTACGGCGAGACCCAGGTGCTCTTCGACATCGACCTCGACGTCCACGCCGGCAAGCTCACCGCGCTGGTGGGAGCCAACGGAGCGGGCAAGTCGACCCTCTGCAAAGTGGTGGCGGGCCTGATGCCGCCGACCGGAGGTGCCGTCTTCCTGGACGGGAAGGACGTCACCGGGCAACCGGCCCACCAGCGGGCCAAGCGGCTCCTGTTGGCTCCGGAATCGCGGGGCGTCTTCCCGTCGCTGTCGGTGGAGGACAATCTGAAATTATTGCTCCCCGAGGTCAGCGACCAAGAGAAGGCCTTCGACCGGTTCCCGATCCTGAAGGAGCGCCGCCGACTGCCGGCCGGTAGCCTCTCGGGCGGCGAACAGCAGATGCTGACGATGGCGCCGATGCTGGTCAAGCCGCCGCGGGTGCTGGTCGCCGACGAGCCCACCCTGGGGCTCGCCCCGCTGATCGTCGAGGAGATCATCAGGGTCTTCGGCGAGCTCCGCGACCAGGGGGTCACCCTGTTGATCGTGGAGGAGCGGGCGAAGGCGGTGTTGGACATCGCCGACGAGGTGGCCCTGCTCGAACTGGGGAGGCTGGTGTGGGCCGGGCCGAGGGTCGAGCTCGACCCCGATCAGCTGGCCGCCATCTATCTCGGGCAGTCCCACCTGGAGACGGCCCCGGCTCGGATCTAGGTCCGGTCAGGTCGGAGCCGGCCCGACCGGACGGAAATAGGGGAGCTTCATGGTGTCGCTGATCGGGTGGAATTCGACCGCCAGCGCCATCCCTTCGGCCAAGTCCCCCGGCGCACAGCCGATCACCGAGCTCACCATGAAGATGCCCTCGTCGAGCTCGACGATGGCCACCGAGTAGGGGACCGCGAACACCGGGGTCTGCGGCCGCCAGACGATCGTCCAGCTGTAGAGCCGGCCCCGGCCCCGGCTCTCTTCCCACTGGAGTTCGCGGCTGTGGCAGCGCCAGCAGATGCGGGCGGCGTCGGCGATAGCCAACTGGCAGTTCGAGCAGCGCAGGAAGCGGAGCTGGTCCTGGGCACAGCCCTCCCAGTACGGCGCCGAGAACGACGACGGTACCGGGGCCGGGGTGCCGGGGGCCTGGGGGCGGAGGACGGTCACGGCCGATGCGCCCCCACCAGCATGACGTCGTTGAACAGCGCCCCGGAGCCGCCGTTGGAGCAGAGGGCGACTTCGGCTCCGGGGACCTGGGCGGAGACGCAACTGCCCCGGACCTGCTGGACGCTCCGGATCACCCGTTGGAGCATCTGGGTGGAATTGCCGGGATGGGCGAAGGACATCGTCCCGCCGTCGGTGGTCACCGGCAGCCGCCCGCCGGGTCCGATGGTCCCGTCGGCCACGAAGGCACCCCCCTCCCCGTCCGGGCAGAAGCCGAACGCCTCGAGCTGGCGGATGATCTCGAAGGAGAACGGGTCGTACAACTCGCAGACGTCGACGTCGGAGGGGGAGAGGCCGGCGGTGGTGAAGGCCCGGCGGGCGGCGTGCCGTCCCACGTAGCCGGCCGGGACGTCCTGGCCCGGCCGGCCGCTGAAGTCCCAGATCGGGCCGTGCTGGTACGACGGGCCGTAGGCGTCGCTGCCTCCGCCGAGGATCCAGGCGGCCGGCGGCTCCAGGTCGACGGCTCGATCGGCGGTGGTCAGCACCAGACCGCAGCCGCCTTCCGAGGTGGTCGAGCAGTCGAGGAGATGGAACGGCTCGGCGATCGGGCGAGAGGCCAGGATGTCCTCGGGGGCGAACGGCCCCCGACCGAAGTAGACGGCCTCCGGGTTCTGGTGGCCGTTGTTGCGGATGGCGGCGGCGACGGTCGCCAGCTGTTGGGGGGTGGTGCCGAAGGTCAGCATGTGGCGCTTGGCCATCAAGGCGAACTCCACCGCGGTGAACATGCCGTAGCCGACCACGAACTCGTTGGTGGGCCGGGTCCAGGGGGCGGTGGAGGCCCGGTCGGTGTAGATGCCGGCGCTGCCCCCCACCACCAGGACCACCTGGCACTGGCCGGTGGTGATGAGGGCGGCCGCCTCCAAGACGGCGGGGATCCCCAGCGGGTTGATCGAACGCCGGCACGGACCCAGCCGGAGTTCGTAGGCGAGCTCCCCGGCCTTCTCACCGATGACCCCGTCGACGTCGGCAACCCCGAGCCCGGCGTCGTCGAGCGCCCCGAGCGCCCCCTCGATGGCAATGGACAAGGAGTCGTGGCCGGGCAGGCTGCGGGCCTGGGGGGTGTTGCAGACCCCGACGATGGCGGCGTCGCGGAACGGGTGGGTCACGGACCGACCGGTTCGGTGACCCTCGGGGTTGTCTGGTCGAGGGCGATGCCGGTCTCCTCCCGCTCGGTCGATGACCTCATGGGTCCCGGTAAATGTAGCTGGCCCCGAGCGAGGACCTTCGGGACACCGACGGTTGGCGGCGCCCTGATCAGCTTGGGAACCCCGTTCGGCGGAGGTAGGGTGGGTTGCTCGTTCTGACGCACCGTCAGATGCAGAGATTGGTGTAGGCGATGCCGACTATCCCGAGGATCATCAGCGTCGACGACCATGTCGTCGAGCCGGCCCATGTCTGGAAGGACTGGATGCCCCGGCAGTTCGTCGATCGGGCCCCCCGCATCGAGCGCCGGGGGATCGGCCCGATGGTCCACGTCGGCGGAGGCAGTTACGAGGTGAGCTGGGACCCCGAAGGCCCCCAGGCGGACTGCTGGATCTTCGAGGATCTGATCTATGTCCACAAACGCCACGTGGCGGCGGCCGGTTTCGCTCGGGACGACATGACCATGAGCCCGATCACCTACGACGAGATGCGCCCCGGCTGCTACCAGCCCAAGGCCCGTATCGACGACATGGAGCTGAACCACGTGGAGGCCTCGCTGTGCTTCCCCACCTTTCCCCGCTTCTGCGGTCAGACGTTCACCGAGGCCACCACCGATCGGGATCTGGGCTTGGCCTGCGTGCGGGCCTACAACGACTGGATGGTCGAGGAGTGGTGCGCCGACAGCGGCGGGCGGCTCATCCCCCTGTGTCTGATCCCGCTGTGGGACGCGGAGCTGGCGGCCGCCGAAGTGCGCCGGAACGCCGCCCGAGGCGTCCGGGCGGTGTGCTTCAGTGAGATACCCCCCCACCTGGGCCTGCCCAGCATCCACTCGGGCTACTGGGACCCGTTCTTCGCCGCCTGTGCGGAGACCGGCACGGTGGTCTGTATGCACATCGGGTCGTCGTCGAAGATGCCGGCCACCTCGGCCGACGCCCCCGGGGCGGTGGCGGCCACCCTCTCGTTCGGGAACGCCATGGCGTCGCTGGCCGACTTCTTGTTCTCGGGGGTGCTGATCCGGTTCCCGACCCTGAAGCTGGCCTACTCCGAGGGACAGATCGGTTGGCTGCCCTACATCCTCGAGCGGGCCGACGACGTGTGGGAGGACCACCGGGCCTGGACCCATTCCCATGATCTGGTACCCGAGCCACCGTCGACCTACTACTACCGCCAGGTGTTCGGATGCTTCTTCAAGGATCGGCACGGCCTCGAGTCGCTGGATCGGGTGGGCATCGACAATGTCACCTTCGAGACCGACTATCCGCACACCGACTCGACCTGGCCCGACACCAAAAAGGTGGCGGAAGCCATGATGGCGGACCTGACCGACGAGCAGATTTACAAGATCGTCCGGGGGAACGCCATCCGGATGCTCGACCTCGACCTTGATCGCTGAGACGACCGGAGTACCGAGAACCTCGGCGCTGGCGCCGCCGGCGGATTGCCGGGGCCGTAGGCTTCTGCCTCGATGGAATACAATATGAGAAATTGGCCGAGTTGCCGTGGTGAGGAAGCCAGCGGCGATGGCTTCGGGTCGGGAACCCGGTCATGAGCCAGTTCAACCTCGCCGACCTGTGGGAAGCGGTTTCCGACCAGGTCCCCGACCGGGTCGCCATCCGATGCGGCGGAGAGCAGCGCACCTATGCCGAACTGGAGGCACGGGCCAACCGGCTGGCCCACTGGTTCCTCGACCAGGGGGTGGAACCCGGCCAGCACATCGGCCTCTACCTGCAGAACTGTCTGGAGTACCTCGAGGGGACACTCGCCGCCTACAAGGTGCGGGCGGTGCCGATCAACGTGAACTACCGGTACGTCGCCACCGAGCTCCGCTACCTGGTGAACGACGCCGACATGGTCGGGGTCGTCCTCCAGCCCGACTACACCGAACGGCTGGCCGAGGTCGCACCGGATGCCCCGACGCTTCGCTGGTCGCTGGTCACCGGGCCCGACTACGAGACGGCGCTGGCGACGTCCTCCCCGGTCCGCGACTTCGGGCCCCGATCGGGGGACGACCTCTACGTCCTCTACACCGGAGGCACCACCGGCATGCCCAAAGGGGTGGTGTGGCGCCACGAGGATGCGTTCTTCGCCTGTATGGGCGGCGGCGATCCCAACCGCGACGAGGTGACATCGGTCGACGAACTGGTCGGGCGCATCGCGCCCTCCCCAGCCACCTTCCTGGCGCTGGCCCCGCTGATGCACGCCGCCGGGGGCTGGACGGTGTTCCTCTACCTGCTCGGCGGCAACCGGGTGGTGCTGTGGTCGGGACCCCTCGACCCGGCCGAGGTGTGGCGGACGATCGAGCGGGAAAAGGTCACCTCCACCAACGCAGTGGGTGACGCGGTCCTGCGGCCACTGCTCGACGCCTGGGATGGTCTCGACCCCAGACCCGACGTGAGCTCGATCCAGTCGTTCAGCTCCGGGGGAGCACCGTTGTCACCCGCCATGCGGGAGCGGTTCGTGGCCACCTTCCCTTCCCTCCCGGTGATCGACGGCTATGGATCCTCGGAGACCGGGATCCAGGCCCGTCGGGTCTTCCTCGGTCCGAGCGCCAGCCAGGACGAGCCCCGGTTCGACGCCAGCCAGGCGGTGGTCATGGACGACGACACCCACCAGCCGGTGCCTCCGGGATCCGGCAAGGTCGGCCGGGTGGCCCGGACCGGCCGCATCCCGCTCGGCTACTACAACGACCCGGTGAAGTCGGCGGCCACCTTCGTGGAATGGGAGGGGCGACGCTGGTCGCTGTCCGGCGACCTGGCCACGGTGGCCGCCGACGGGTCCATCTCCCTGCTGGGTCGCGACTCGATCTCCATCAACACCGGGGGGGAGAAGGTCCACCCCGAAGAAGTCGAGGCGGTGCTGCGTCAGAGTGAGGACGTCTACGACGTGCTGGTGGTCGGCGCCCCCGACGACCGATGGGGGGAACGGGTGGTGGCCGTTGTCGAACCGACACCGGGTGCCAAGCCCAGCCAGGCTGACCTCCAGGCCCTGGCCCGTGTCTCACTGGCCGGCTACAAGGTTCCCAAGCGAGTGGTGTTCGTCGACAAGGTGGTCCGCTCACCCAGCGGCAAGGCCGACTATCGCTGGGCGGCCGAGGTGGCCACCGAAACCTGAGCCGGCCGTTGCCGGCGATTTGCTGTTCTTAGTCCCGATCCGAAGGAACTGCCTGATGAATTTTGACGACAGCGCCGAAGACGCCGAGTTCCGGCGGGAGGTGTCGGCTTGGCTCGAGGGTCACGCCCAGCTCCGCACCGGGGCCGACGACTGGTCGCGCAACCACGAGCACCCTGACTACGTGCGGCGGTGCCGCCAGTGGCAGCGCACCCTCTACGAGGGGGGTTGGGGGGCGATCACCTGGCCGGTGGCCTACGGCGGCCGGGGGGAGAGCAGCTGGCACCAGACCATCTTCAACCAGGAGGCGGCCAAGTATGACGTCTCGACCGGGGCATTCTCGGTCGGGATCGGCATGTGCGGCCCCACCCTCATCGCCCATGGAACCGAGGAGCAGAAGCAACGCCATCTCGGCGCCATGCTCCGGGGGGAAATGGTGTGG
>DATARI010000080.1:0-5425 GCA_036264255.1 Acidimicrobiales bacterium
CACGTCGCCGGGAACTTCAAAGGTGACCTTCCAGCCCAGCCCGTCCACATAGAAACGCCGGCTGGCCGGCACATCGGCTACGCCCAGGGTAACGAGGTCCATACGCTGTTCCATGTGCCTCATCCTCACTCCCGGACCAGCCACCGGTCTTGAACGATTCGGCCATCGCGGCGGCGTCGGTGTACCGGGAGTGGCCGGCGCCCCGACCGTGGCGCCCGACGGTGGTCTGCCGGTGGGAGCAGCGGGTGGTCGGCGGTGACTACGTCCAGCGGGTTTTGCCCGACGGCTGCGCCGACATCATCGTTGACGACGCGGGGAGGGGCCTGGTGGTCGGTCCCAACCGACACGCGACCATGCCCCGGCTGGCGCCGGGCGTGTTGTCGGGCATCCGTTTCCGGACCGAAGCCATCGGACCCGTCTTCGGGGTGGCCGCCTCGGAGTTGGCCGGCCGCGCCGTCCCCCTCGACGCGGTGGTGGCGCCCCGCCAGGCCCGGGAGGTGGTCGAGATGCTGGTAACGGGACGCGAGGCGTCCGGGTGGTGGGCCGACGTCGACACCGATCCCCGGCTCCGGGCGGCCTGCTCGGCCCTCGCCGGCACCCACGACTCGGTCGCCCGGGTGGCCGAGACGATCGGGTTGTCGGTCCGGCAACTGCGCCGACTGCTGCTCGACGCCACCGGTCAGGGGCCGAAAACCCTCCAGCGGGTCGGGCGGCTCCGGCGCTTCCTCAGTTTGGCGGACCAGCACCGCGCCCCGTGGTCGTTGGCCGACCTGGCCGCGGCGGCCGGGTATGCCGATCAGGCCCACCTGACCCGCGAGGTCAGGGACCTGGCGGGCACGACTCCCGCCGGCCTCCTCCGGGAGCGAAGCCGGGCCGCGCCAGTGACGGCGCCGCTCACCCGTCCATCAGGTGACGGCGGAACCAATCGAGGATGATCTCGGCCCGCATGACCCGGTGCCGGGGGGAACCACTACGGGACAACTCGTGGCTTTCACCGGGAAACAACACCATCTCCGGCTTCCGGCCCAGCAACCGCAGCGCCACGAACAGCTCCTCCGCCTGACCGACCGGGCAGCGCAGATCGTCCTCAGAGTGCACGATCAGCAGCGGGGTCGTGATCGCTCTCACGTAGCTGATCGGCGACTGGCGCAGATAGGCGTCGGGGTTGTCGAGGTGTGAGACCCCGACATAGGTCCGGAACCCGGTGGCCATGTCCGAGAGCTGCTCCAACATGAGCAGGTTGTTGGCCGCCCGTTCCGACAACGCGGCCCGGAAACGGTCGGTGTGACCGACCATCCACGAGGCCATGTACCCGCCGTAGGAGCCCCCGAGCACGCCCAGCCGCTCCCCGTCGATGAAGTCGAAGCGGGCCACGGCAGTGTCGACCACCGCCATGAGATCGTCGTAGTCGACGCCACCCCATCCGGAGCCCGGGTCGTCGGCTTCCGGCCACCGGATGGCTCGCGCGGACGCCTCGGTCGAGCCCGAGGACCCCCTCGGGTTGGCGTACAACACCGCGAAGCCCGCTCCCGCCTGCAACTCGAACTCGTCGAAGAAGCGGTTCCCGTACTGCGTGAAGGGGCCCCCGTGGACGTTCAGCAGGGTCGGGTAACTCCGGCCTGGTTCCGCCCCGACAGGTGGCATGACCCAAGCCCCGACCACCGTGCCGTCGGGAGTGGTGGCGGAGAAGGCGACGGGGGCCACCAGCTCGACGGCGTCGGTGAACGCCCGCCCGACGTCGGTGAGCTGGCGCTCCTCCCGGCTCGCCAGGTCGAGGACGAAAAGCTCCGAGGTGGCGGTCGGGCTGGAGGCGCAGAAGGCGACGGTGCCCGCGGCCACGTCGAAGGCCCCGACCTCGCGGTCCCCACCAACCACTGGTCCCAGCGGAGCGGACCGGTAGAGGTGGGTGTTGCCTGCGTCCTCGACCCGGAACCAGATGGCATCGTTTCCCCACTGCGGTTCCCGGAGGGTGGGAAAAGGACCGCACTGCCGGTCCAGCGTGTTGGTGAGCACCTCCACCTCGCCGCTGTCGACGTCGAGCACCGCCACTTGGGCGTGCCGGGGCTCCTCGAAGGGGAAACCCGACGAGAGGTAGGCGATGCGGCGGCCGTCGGGGGACCAGGAGGGGGAGAAATTGGCACGCCCCGTCTCGGTCAGGCGCTGTGGTGCCCGTGGGCCTCGCTCGGGATCGGGGAGGCCGGCCGCGAACACGTCGGTAGCCAGGTCCAGGTCCCAACTGTCATGGCGACCCGACGTGAACGCCAGGCGGGTCCCGTCCGGCGACCAGCTGAGGCCCTCGACGTGGTAGGGGCCTTCGGTCACCGGTTGCGGACCCGAAGACCCGTCGGCGGCGGTCACGAACAGCTGCTTGACCCGGTCGGAGACGAAGCCTTCCGAGTCCAGCCGGTAGAACAGGCGGTCGATCCGCCGCGGTGGGCGGTCCCGGGCTTTGGGGGGGCGGTAGTGGGCCTCGTCCCGGAGGCGGGCGACGAAGGCCACCAGGCTGGCGTCGGGCGACCACGCCAACTGCTCGATCGCCTCGGGCCACGAGGCCACGGTGCGGACGTCACCGGGCGCCGCCACCGGAGCGATCCGCAGCTCGAAGACCTGTTCCTCCTCGCCCTTCAGGTCGTCATCGTCACGGTGCCAGACGAACGCCAGCGCCCCGCCATCAGGGGACCACCGGGCGTTGGAGTGGCTTCCTTCGCCTGAGGTGAAGCTTCTCGGAGGGGCGGAGCCGTCGACCGGGGCCAGCCATACCTGGCGGCGGTAGCAGTTGGCGTCCAGGTCGACGCGGGTGATCGTGAAGGCCACCTGGCGCCCGTCGGGGGCCAGGCTCGGATCGCCCGCCGTGACCAGCCTGTCGAGATCTTTGGGAACCATGCCGGCCATGACGAAAGGGTGCCAAAGTCAAAGCGGGAAGAACAAGACGCCGGTCGGGCGGACTACTCGGCGGGAAGTCGGCCGACTTGGCCGGCCGCCGATCCGACGATGGCCGCGATCGCGGAGGCGGCGAAGTGCTCGGTGCTCGGCGGCAGGTCCATGGTGGTCTGCAGGACCCCGGCATCATCGAGCTCCAGCTTGGCCCCGGCCGCCGTCAGGATGTGACGCATGGCAACGTTGTCCGCCAGCACCCGGGCGTAGAAGTGGTCGATCCGGTTGGCCCGGGCGACGACGGTGAGCAGGTCCAACAGCATGGTGGCCAGTCCCTGGCGCTGGTATTCGTCGCCGACGACAAAGGCGATCTCGGCCGTCGCCGGGTCCTCGGGCTGGCGGATGTAGCGGCCGACGGCGACGATCGGTTGGTCCTCCCGGTCCAGGTCCACCGCCACCCACGCCACGTGGGACCGGTAATCGATCTCGGTCAGGTAGGTGACGTCCTGCTCGTCCAGCTCGTCTTTGGCCGAGAAGAAGCGTTGGCGGCGCGCCAGCGGCGACAGCCGGCCCATGCCCCATTGGAGCTTGGCCTTGTCCCCGGGCATGATCGGCCGCAGCAGGATTCGGGTCCCGTTGGGTAGCACCGTGGGGAGCCCCCAGGGGGCGGGGGATGAAAGCTGGAGGTCGGCGCTGTTCACGGGTTCCACGTACCCAGGGTACCCCAGTGCTAACTATTGCTAGCAGAACGGGTGGACTAGCGTGGTGGCATGCCCGACCTGCGCGACATCTTGGCCCAGGAGCACCGGGAGGTGTTCGGGCTGCTCGATGAGCTGGGTACCAGCCGCCGTGACCGTTTTCCCCTGGCTCACCGGCTCATTGACGCCCTGGCCGCCCACACCGCGACGGAGCAGCAGCTGCTCTACCCGGCCCTGCGTGACATCGTCCCCGGCGGCATCGAAATGGCCGACCGGGCCCAGGTGGACCACCAGGCCATGCGCAGCTCACTGGTTGCCCTGGAGGACAGCCACCCGGGCGACGCCGCCTTCGAACAGGCCCTCGTCGACCTCCGCACCGAGTTGGACGCCCACGTCCCGGTCGAGGAGAACGAGCTCCTCCCCGCCCTCTCCGAGGTCATCGGTGTCGACAAGATGGAGGAGCTGGGCGGCCTCTACCTGGCCATCCGCGATTCCCTGCCGACCGGCCTCCAGAGCTTGGCTGCCGATATCCCAGATCCCGAGTTCCGCGCCTGGTAATCACCCGGGGGGCCCGGAGAGGCTCTTGTGGAAGGCGTATTCGGTCGTCCCGCTGAGATCGTGGAGGTCCCGGCTCTCGCCGGTGGTCGAGAAGCCACAGCGCTGGTAGAGCTGGTTGGCGGCGTGGAAACGGGTATCGCTCCACAGCTCGATCTGCCTGTCTCCCCGCGTCCGGGCCTGGTGCTCCACCCATTTCACGAGGGCCTGGCCCAGGCCCTGGCCTCGCCGGTGCCGGGCCACGTACAGCTTGACCAGCTCCGCGGTCCCCGGCCGAGCCGGCATCAGCCCCACCGAGGCTGCCATCCAGTCGCCCTCGGGGATCACCCAGAGGATGCCACCCGTGGCCCGGTAGTGGCTGGCCGGGGCGCGAAGCTCGGGATACTCGCCTTCGATGTCCACGACGCATCCCGGGTATTCGGCCCAGCAGGCGCTGATCAGGGCGATCAGCGCCCAGGAGTCGGCGTCGACGGCCTCCCGCAAACCGGCCAGGGACAATGCCCTGTTCAGCTGAACGGGGTGCGGGGCCGGTCCTGTAACACCCCGTCGACGTGGAGGTCGACCTTCTCGTTGTAGAAGCACGCCAGGCCCGCGATCTTCTGGCTCTCCGGGAACGGCGCCCGGTAAATCCAGACCAGATCCGGGTGGACGGTCCCGCCCACCTCGAGCGACCAGTAGGTGGCCGCCCCTTTGTAGGGGCAGTGGGTGATGGTGGTCGAAGGGCGAAGCCGCTCTTGGCGGAGGTCGGTGAGCGGGAGGTAGTACCGAGGGGGCAATCCCGTCTCGAAGAGGACCCGGGGTTGGTGGCTGTCGGCGGCCACGACCCCGTCCACGATCACCTCGATGTGGCGGCTGCTGGCCAGCACATCCACCCGGTGATAGGGGTCGCGGGGATGGGTGTAGACGGGCTCGTCCTCTTCCATCCACTCGTCCATGGCGTCCCACTCCAGGCGTACCGCGTCCCGGAGTGACTCGATTGGAGAGTCCGGGTAGCGCAGGGCGGCGCCGGCCGCGGTCGCCCCGGCCACCTTCACGTCGAACAACTCGGCCTCGCCCCGGCTGGGGGACCGCCTCCCGGGCCCGGCCGGAACCAGGGCCGCCCGGACGTCGGCGACGGGGAAGTAATAGGTCGGGAAGTAGGGGACCTCCCAGACCAGGAGAGGGGTGCGGGTATCGGCCACCGCTTCGCCGGCCAGGTAGGCGCGGACCCGTTTTGGGCTTCGTTCGACTTTGACCCGCCCGGCACCCATGGCGGATTCGGTGTCAGGGGGCACGGCCGGGTTCCGTTGGTCCGTCAT
>DATARI010000128.1:0-7749 GCA_036264255.1 Acidimicrobiales bacterium
CTAGCTTCGGGCCGTCCGGCGGGTTGGCGGCTGCCCGGTAGATTGAGCCGCCGTGGCCAAGCCCTCCGGATCCCAACGCCGGTTGCGGCCCGAGCAGTTCACCCAGGGATTGAATCCTCGCCAACGGGAGGCGGTCGAACACGGGGAGGGCCCGCTGCTGGTGCTGGCCGGGGCCGGGAGCGGGAAGACCAAGGTCCTCACCAGCCGGATCGGCTATCTGATCGCGTCGGGAGCGGTGGCTCCCGAACAGGTGCTGGCCATCACCTTCACCAACAAGGCCGCCCGGGAGATGAAAGAACGCCTGGCCGCCTCGCTCGGTCCGCTGGCCGCCGACCTGTGGGTCTCCACCTTTCACAGCGCCTGCGTCCGGATGCTCCGGCCCTACGCCGCCCGGGTCGGGCTGACCCGTCAGTTCACCATCCTCTCCGAGGACGACTGCAAGCGCCTGCTGCGGGACATCTCCGACGACCTCAACGTGGACGTCAAACGGATACCGGTGGGCGGGTCCAAGGCGGCCATCAGCTCGGCCAAGAACCGCCTGGTCGACCCTCGCCAGCTGGCCGTCGAGACCTCCGACGACCGATCCAGCGCCCACGCCCGCATCTACCGGGAGTACCAACGCCGGATGGTGGCATCCGACTGCGTCGACTTCGACGACCTCCTGGTCCACGTGGTCCGGCTCCTCACCGAGCACCCCGATGTCCGGGCCCACTACCAGTCCCGTTTCTCCCAGGTCCTGGTGGACGAGTACCAGGACACCAACCGGGCCCAGAGCGTCATCGTCGAACAGCTGGCGGCCGAGCACCAGAACGTCTGCTGCGTCGGTGACGGCGACCAATCCATCTACGGCTTCCGGGCCGCCGATATCGGCAACATCCTCAACTTCACCCGGACCTTCCCGACCGCCACCACCGTGGTCCTCGAGCAGAACTTTCGTTCGACCGGCACCATCCTCGACGCCGCCAACGCGGTGATCGCCTGCAACCCCACCCGGCCCGACAAGCACCTCTGGACCCAGGCCGGGGAGGGCAACCTGATCGCCCTCCGGGCGGCCGACGACGAAGCCGACGAGGCGTCATGGCTGGCCGACGAAGTGGCCACCCTGGTGACGGAGGGCGCCAAGCCGGGCGAGATCGCCGTCCTCTGCCGGGCCAAGACCCTGGCTCGACCCATCGAGGCGGAGATCGTCCGCCGGGGGATCCCCTGCCGGACGGTCGGAGGGACATCGTTCTTCGACCGCAAGGAGATCAAGGACCTTTTGGCCTACCTTCGGCTGGCCGACAACCCGCAGGACGAGTTGTCCTTCCGGCGCTGCGTCAACGTGCCCCGGCGGGCGGTGGGTGACGCCAGCATCAAGAAGATCCGGGCCTTCGCCCAGACCTATGCCCTCGGCCTCGATGAGGCCCTGGCCCGGCGCCGGGAGATCGAGGATCTCCCCAAGCTGGCCTTGGCGGGCCTGGACGGATTCCTCCAGCTGCTCGACGTTGTCCGACAAGCGGCGGTGGACGGAGGGGCGTTGGCCGCCATCGATGCCATCACCGCCGACGGCGAGTACGTGCGCCAGCTCCTCGACGCCGCCGTCGATGACGAGGAGCGCCAGTATCGCCAGGAGAGTCTCCACCAGGTGCGCGCCATCGCCGGCGACCACCCCACCGTCGAGTCGTTCCTGGACATGGCGGGGCTCATCACCGACGCCGACGATTCGAACGACGACCGGTCGCGGGTGTCGTTGATGACGATCCACGCGGCCAAGGGACTGGAGTTCGGGGCGGTGTTCGTGGTGGGGATGGAGGAGGGGGTGTTCCCGGATCGCCGGTGCCTGGAGGAGGGGCAGGTGGAAGAGGAGCGTCGGCTCGCCTATGTCGCCATCACCCGGGCCCGGCGCCGGCTCTACCTCTCCCACGCCCGACGTCGGCGATCCTTCAACAAGATGGTGGAACACGACCGGAGCCGCTTCCTCGATGAGATCCCCGAGGAGCTGATCCACTTTTTGGATGTGCCCCTCCAGACCACCGCCGAGGTCGTCGGCCGTTTCGCCGCCATGCGGGCCACCCTGGGCGTCTGAGCCGGGGCGGTACGAAGCCGGGTCGCACGCTCGCTATCGTCGTCACCAGGCATGGGACCACGACGGAGCAGTAGCGAGGCGGGGCGACGTTCGTTCCCCTGGGGGTCGGCGACCGCCATCACCCTGGTGATGGCCGGCTCCGTCGCGCTCGGTGGCTGTTCGCTGTTCTCCTCCACCCCCACCACCACCACCCCCCGACGCTCCCTGTCCCCGACCGGATCGGTTGGCTACGTGGTGTGTCCGAATGCCGTGACCCCGGTGGAGTTGGCCCGGGACAACACCGCCGAGCCCGACATCCCCCTTCCCATCTCCGGCACCCCCGCCCCTGGCGACTTTGCCATCGCCTCCTCGCCCAATGGTCACTGGGCCTACGTGGTGACCTCCCAGCCGGTGGCGGCCACCCCGTCGTCCCTCCCGACCACCCAGAACCTGGTGATCCCCATCAACCTGGTGACCCAACGAGCCGGGTCGCCCATCGTCATCCCCGGTACCGGCAGCACCCACAGCCTGGTGGTGTTCCCCGACGGGAGCACCCTGGTCGCCTCCAGCGGCTCCACCCTGGTCCCCATCGACCTGACCAACGACAAGGTGGGGACCCCGCTCGACCTCGGGGCCGGCCACACCGTGTTCGGCATGGTCCTGAACCCGGCCGGCACTGCGTTGTACGCCCTGGTCACCGATGCGGTGATCCCGGTGGACCCCGGGCACGCCACCGCCGGGGCGCCCATCCCCACCGGGTTGACGGTGTCCTCCGTCGACTCCCCCCACGGCATCGCCATCAGCCACGATGGATCCACGGTGTACGTCATCGGCCAGGGAGGCAAGGACTTCGGCGGCCGGCTGCTCCCCATCACGGTGGCCAGCCGGGCCCTCCAACCGGAGGCGTCATTCGACCAGTTCGGCATCGCTTCGCCGGCCGCGCTGATCGTCTCACCGTCCGGCTCGGCCGCCTACGTCGTCGACTCGGCCAACAACTGGGTGAACCCGGTGACGCTGCCGGGGATCCCGGCCGCCACCCCGCCGGCGCGGTTGCCGGCGCTGGCCGGGGTGGCGGGAGGCACCCAGCACCCGAGCGACATCGCCCTGGCCCTGGACGGGGTCACCGCCTTCATCGTCGACGGCTTCGACGCGTTGCTCCCCTACGACACCGCCACCCAGCAGTTCGGCCGGCCGGTGAAGGTCTGCACCGGGGCGTCGTCGATGACCATCGCCCCGTCCCCCTGACCCCTCCCCTTTGATTCGGACGGCGGGTCAGGCGGGCTGACTCTGGACGTCCTCGTCGGCAGGCCCGAACCCGGACACCTGGACGGCGGCCGCCGCGTCCTTGTTCCGGTAGGTGGCCGGCGGCAGGTTGGCCGCCTCCAGCAGCTCGTCGAGGGCCAGCGGGATCCCGGCGGCCAGGCCCCAGACTTTCGGCATGGTCTCCGGGCAGGAGATGATCCCCCAGTACATGATCCCCCGGTAGCTCATGATGGTGATGTTGACTCCCATGCCCTCCATCACCGGGCCGAGTGGGAACCCGCACTCGAGCTCGGCCCCCCCGAGATAGAGGGGGAAGTCGGGACCCGGCACGTTGGAGATGACCAGATTGGCGATGGGCCGGTGCTTGTCCGCCAGTTGCATGCGGCTGTAGAGGCGAGCGGCACTGGCGAAGACGTTGGGAGTGGCGTGCTCCGCCCAGTTGAGGAGGGTGTCCGCCCCGAGGGCGTTGTGCTCCTCCTTGGCCCCCTTGGTGCCCTGGTGGATCGCCTCCACCCGCTCGAGGGGGTCGGCCAGCTGGGACGGGAGCTGCACGAACATCGAGGAGACCTTGTTGGATCCCCGCACGTTCTCGGTGGCGGTCCGCACCGAGACGGGAACCACTGCCACCAGCGGCTTGTCCGGCAACTCGTCCCCCTGGATGAGGAAGTTCCGGAGGGCCCCGGTGCAGACGGCCAGGACGATGTCGTTCACGGTGACCCCGAGGGCCGACTTCAACCGCTTCACGTCGTCGAGCCCGATGGCGGTGAACGCCACTGACCGCCGCCTCGACAGTGCGCCGTTGAACGAGGTGCGGGGGGCCGACAGCGGGAGCGCCGCCTTCCCCAGCCCCGGCCGGTCCTCCGAACCGATGCGCACCTTGCGTACATCCAGCACCCGTTGGCCGGTCCGCACCAGGTCCCGGGTGATCTTGAAGGGGGTCATGGCCCGGTCGACGGTGGCCTGGCTCATCAGCTCGAGACCCGAGGGAATCCGATCGTCGAGGCGTCGTTCGGGCGGGGCCGGGAGCGGCCCGGGGTCGGCGGCCAGATCGAAGAGGATGGAGAGGAGTTCGGCCCCGGAGACGCCGTCCACCGTGGAGTGGTGCATCTTGGTGACGAAGCCCACCCGGTCATGGGCCAGGCCTTCGATGATCCACATCTCCCACAACGGCTTGGACCGGTCGAGCTGGCGGCCGGCGATATCGCCGGCGATGTCGGCCAACTCCCGGAGGCCGCCGGGTTTGGGGACGGCGGCCAGCCGGACGTGGTAGTCGATGTCGAAATCGGGGTCGTCCACCCAGACCGGATGGCCCCAGCGGAGCGGGACCTCCACCAGCCGGCGCTGGAAGACGGGGGCCTGGGGGAGGCGTTCGGCGATCATCTCCTTCAGCCGGGGAAACGAGTAGCCCCCCGGGACCGTCGCCGGATCCACCACCGAGGTCATCACCACGTGCATGTGGAGGCTGGGAGTCTCCAGATACAGAAAGCTGGCGTCGAGACCACTGAGTCGTTCCATGGCGTTTCCCCCCTCCTGTTTGTCAGCTGGTCACGAGAGGCGCCGGCCGAAATCGATTCCTCACCCGGGGCCCGGATGGTGTTTCATGGTGCGATGTCCTGGGGACTCCTGGCCGTCAGCATTGTCGCTGTACTGCTCACGGTCAACGCCTTTTCTCCCGTACGCAGGGAGCCCTTCACCGCCATCAGCTTCGCCCTGGGCTGGATTCCGGGTGAGTTGCCCATCCAGGTGATGCTGGTCGAGGCCATCGCGGTCCTGCTCCTGGCCCTTGCCGGCGGCCTCCGCCACTGGCCCGGATGGGCGGGGTTGGCGCTGACCGTCGCCTCCTGGGCGGGGCTGATCCGCCTGGCCTTCGTGGCCCGTCAGGCCAAGGGGCTGGTGGACGCGGCCCTGGCCGAGGCCACCATGGGGCCGGTAGACGTGGAAGGGTTCGACTCCAGCCCGGCCTGGAATTACTGGTGGCGGTTGGCCATCGCCGTCCCGTTCCGGTGGCGGGCCATCCGGCGGATCCGGAACATCGACTACTGGGGCGACGGCCTCGGCCGCCACCGGCTCGACATCCTCCAGCCCCGTGGCGGCCCACCCCAGCCCGGCCCGGTCCTGGTCTACATCCACGGGGGGGCGTGGGTCATCGGGGACAAGCGACAGCAGGGGATCCCGATGATGCACGAGCTGATCCAGCGGGGCTGGGTGTGCGTGGCCATCAACTACCGACTGAGCCCCAAGGCCACCTGGCCGGACCACATCGTCGACTGCAAGCGGGCGGTGGCGTGGGTGCGGGCCCACATCGCCGAGTACGGAGGGGACCCCAGCTTCATCGCCGTCTCCGGCGGCTCCGCCGGGGGACACCTGTCGGCCCTGGTCGCCCTCACCCCGGACGAGTCGGCCTGGCAGCCAGGGTTCGAGGAGGCCGACACCTCGGTCGACGCCTGCATCCCCTACTACGGGGTCTACGACATGACCGGCGACCCCGAGCAGTCCGGGGCTTACGGTCCGGGACTTCTGGAGCTGCTCGAGGACAAGGTGATGAAACTGCCGATCGAGGGGAACCGCCAGGTGTTCGAGCAGGCATCACCCACCTGCCGGGTGACCAGCTCCGCCCCCCCGATGTTCGTGTTCCACGGGTGCAACGACACCCTGGTCCCGCTGGAGGTGGCCCGGAGGTTCGTCCAGCGGTTGCGGGAGGCTTCCGGTTCGCCGGTCGGCTACGTGGAGCTGCCCCGCACCCAACACGCCTTCGACGTCCTGGCGTCGATCCGGTGCCGGCACACCACCATCGGGGCCGTCCGGTTCCTCGAGGGCATGCGGTCGAGGGTGGACCGCTGATCGGGCGGCACCGCCGCCGGGTGCTAGACACTCCCCAGAGTTTCTGACGTACAGTCAGATTCGACCTAGAGTCAATCAATGGGGATCTGGGCCCGCGATGGTCGTGGAAACGACCCGGGAGCGCCCGATCAATGAACGAGGGGGAGCGTTGAAAGCTGCATCGTGGAAGGTTCGTATGGCTGCCGCGGGGATGGCCGTCCTGGTCGGGGCGACCGGGGTGGCCTGCAGCTCGACCAAGTCGGCGACGACCGCCACCACCTCGGCGGGAGGGTCGAAGATCCCCGCCAGCGCCTTCAGCGACCACACCGGGATCACCGCCACGTCGGTGCAGCTCGGAAATATCTCCACCCTCGATCTGGGGCTGTTCAAGGGGGCGGCGGTCGGCACCGAGGCCTACGCCGACTACGTGAATTCCACCGGGGGGATCAACGGCCGCACCCTCAAGGTCAACAGCGGCAACGACGGCTACAACAACGGAGCCAACAACAAGACGCTGACCCAGTCGGCGATCCAATCGGACTTCGCCCTGGTCGGCGGCTTCTCGCTCAACGACAGCTTCGGCGGAACGGTGCTGGCCCAGAATCCGGGCATGCCGGACGTATCGGTGACCCTCGACCCGGCCACCAACAAGCTGCCCAACGTGGTGAGCCCGGTCCCGCTCGGCACCGGATGGGAGTTGGGCCCGCTGCAGTACTTCAAGCAGAAGTTTCCGACCGGGGTGACCGCCGTCGGCTCGTTGATCGCCAACGAGCCTTCCGCTGAGGCCCAGTGGGTGGGGGAGAAGGCGGCCATGGAGCACGTCGGCTACAAAGTGATCTACGACAACACCTTCCCGATCACCCAGACCGACTTCACCCCTAACATCATCGCCATGAAGAACGCCGGGGTGAAGATGCTGTTCATCGAGCAGATGCCGGTCAACTACGCCTCGGCGGTGATCAAGGCGCTCAACCAGCAGAACTACCACCCGACCGTGGTGCTCGGGGCCTCCACCTACAGCTCCACCCTGGTGTCGACGTCGGGTGGGGCGGCCGCCACCAACGGGGACTATCTGGAGCAGAACGCCTCCCTCTACCTGGGGGAGGATCAGGCCACCATCCCGGCGGTGGGCACCTTCCTGAAATGGGTGGCCGAGGCGGCTCCCGGGTTCAAGCCCGACCTCTTCACCCTCTACGGGTGGGTCTCCGCCGAGCTCTTCGCCCAAGCCCTGCAGAATGCCGGCGCCAACCCGAGCCGGGGCTCGCTGTTGCAGGCCCTGTCCAAGGTGACCACCTTCAACGGGAACAACATCATCGCTCCCACCAATCCGGCCCAGAAGACCAATGGGAATTGCTACCTGCTGGCCCAGATCCAGAACGGGCAGATCCAGCGGCTCGATGATCCCGCCGTCACCAGCAGCACCCATGGGTATCGTTGCGACTACAGCTACTATGCCCCTGCCTCGTGACCCTACCGATCGACAACGGATTCGACTGAAATGAGCCCAGCCCAGGTGATGGAGTCGGATCGGTGACCAGCTTTCTGCAGTACACCATCTTCGGCGTGATCCTGGGCGCCGGGTTCGCCATCGCCGACACCGGCCTGGTGGTGACCTACACCAC